>NZ_JAATTW010000038.1:0-33339 GCF_013414205.1 Pseudoalteromonas sp. MIP2626 | reverse complement strand
AATAGGCCACAACTTCTGTTGTAGCCTATTATGAAGCCTCTGAAAGATCGTTCAATTAGCTTAAACGATCTGCATTACTAGTAAAAACTAGGCCTTAATTGAAATACTACGACTTGGTTAATTGCAAATTAGAACTTAATGTTCATACCTGCAAATAAGCGACGGCCTAATGTATCAAATGTATACGGGTCAGTGTTTGAATCGTTGTTACCTGTGTAATAAGGAGGCTCTTTATCAAATAAGTTATTTACACCAGCTGAGAGTGTAATCGTGTCATTTACTAAATAATAGCCACTAATATCATGGTAAACAATTGACGGTGTTTCTGGCGCGAAACATACTTCGCTATCTATACAAGCAAAACTATCCATACCTGCAATGTAACGAGCTTCGTAGGTTGCACCCCAGTTGTCGCCTTTAGCCGCTAAATTAAAATTCGATTTAATATCGGCATAACTACCTGCACTGCCAGTAACAAAACCTGAGTAATCAACAACAGCACCGGTATCTACAACATACTCATCTAAATAAGTTGTATCTAAACCTGCTTTCCAGCTTAAGCCTAGGGCATCAAACGTATACCTTAAGTTTAAATCAACGCCCGATGTTTTCTCAGAGCCAATATTTCTTAATTGGTTATTAAAAACAATACGAGTCCCATCTAAATCGGCGTTTGTCTCGTTAGCACTACATAAAGTTGTATTGCCGCTATTAGCATTTCCGATACACTGATCAACTACAAACTGGTTATTGTAGGTAGAAATTGCGTTTTCAATTTCAATATCGTAGTAATCTACAGTCATTGAGAAACCTTCGAACCACTGTGGCTCGTACACAATACCAAAGGTAAGTGTGTCAGCTTCTTCCGGTGTTAAGTTTTTATTACCACCTACCGTTACTTCTGCTTGACTATCCGCACCTGGGAATTTCACTTGCTCGTATGATGGTGCATTACCAGAGTAAAGCTCATCTACTGTCGGTGCACGAAATGCAGTTGAACGTACACCACGGAACATTAGTTCATCATTAGCTTTCCAAGTAAAGCCAAGCTTCCAAGTTTCATCTGAACCAAAAGTACTGTAATCAAAAGCACGAATTGCTGCGCTTATTTCAACATATTCAGCAAATGGTGCATCTGCCAAAACCGGAATAGCGAACTCAACAAAGGCTTCATTTACATCAAAACCACCGCTAGTAGGATCAACTCGCGGATCATTACCTAAGCCTTGAGCTGAAATTGAATCTGGATTTGACCATGCTTTTTCTTGACGACGCTCAATACCTGCAGCAAATGCAGTATAGCCCGCTGGTAACTCAAACATCTCACCTGAAAGTGACGCTGCTAAAATAAATAACTGGCTACCACCACTATCTTGTTCTGTGTAGATATGTTTTTGTATTTTCGATACACCCCAAGCAGACTCATTTAATGGATTTAAACTTCCAGCTGCAACTTCAGCTGCAACTTCAGCTTTAATTGCAGAAACATTATGAAGGTTACTCATTTTGCTTACTGAATCATTACGACCAAAGTTTGCTGAAACATCCCATGAGTAATCATTTATAACACCTTCTGCGCCAACAACTACACGAACTGTATCAACTGTTTGTGACAAATCACGCGTACCGCTTTCACTCATACGACGACGATAATTAATCTCATCACCGTAGGCATAATTAGTTTTAGCTGTAACATAATTATCATTAGCATCTTTTACAAATGTATCATTTGCAACTTGGCGTTTATCATAGGTTTGACTTAATAAGCTATCGCCCATACTTTTTTCATAAGTAAAACCAAAATCAATTGGTTGTGGGGCTAGTTGTTGCTGTGACCAACGTTTAGTATAAGTAAACTCACTAAAAAAGCTTGTATCGTCACTCAACTCGTATGTACCTAGACCAGTAATATTTAATCGTTCCATAGGAGTATATAAATAACTTGTCTTTGCATAGTTATAAGCATCAGCTGCATCTGTAAAAGGGTGTAACTTCCCACCTAAACCACTTAGCCCATTATCGTTTGCAAAATTTTGCGGCTCAAGTTTGCCTTTATCATTAAGAATATCAACTTTATTCACATTATAAATGTGGCCACCTTCACTAAATGAAGATCCACCACAAAAAGGAACACCTTGTTTAGTTTCTAGTATTGGACAGTCAGAAAAGCCACGGTCACCTTGGCTTGCTTCACCGCGATCAGTATACTGAACACCGAAGACAATATTACCTTTATCAAAAGAAGTACCTAACGTGAAGTCAATAGAGTTCTCTGTTGCATCATGTTTAGATGTCATCGCAGAGTTAATATTGATATCCAGACCCTCAAAGTCATTTTTCAGGATGATGTTTACTACACCAGCAACCGCATCTGTACCATAAACAGCTGATGCACCATCTTTTAGTACCTCAATTTGTTTTATCATAGATACAGGAATGGTGTTTAAATCAACCGTAGAGGCAGCACCTGTACCTGAATTGATCATTCTACGACCGTTTACAAGCACCAAAGTACGTGGCGAACCTAAACCGCGTAAATCGATAGAAGCGCCACCACCAGAACCGTTATTAACGCCAGGGTTGGTCATTGCGCCGCCAGTAGCCGTCATTTGCTGAAGAACACTATCAACTGACGTAGCGCCAGATGCTCTGATTTCATCTGCACCTATAAGTGTTACTGGGCTAGCGGTTTCCATGTCAGATCGCTTAATACGAGAACCTGTTACTTGAATTTTTTCAATTGACTTTGCCGCTTCGTCAGCCGCTAAAACTTGCACACTTGAGAACATTGGAATAGCAGCGATAACCGCTAAGCCAAGAGTTGATTTTTTCATGGATGAACCCTACTTGTTGAAAATTTACCTAAATGGTAATGCTCACTTTTATAAGAATTGTGAGTCAGAAAACAGCAACTTAGGCGTGATTAACTGAACAAAAACTTAACGAATGGCTAATTAAAAACCAACCGAAAAACACAACACCCAAAAAAGGTACAAACGTTACACTATGTTTCCTTGTTAATTAATAAATACAATTCAAAATCAATACACTAAATGCATTGCGCTACATTAAAATCACAGGTGAAATCAAACTAATGGACTTTGTAATTAAATGTAATTAACTCAGCAATGTACCTTTAACCGGTAATTTAACAAGTTAATCACAGTAGGTTATTAAAACCGTAAAACTAGATGTTAATTGATAACTATATTTATGCGCTTTGAGTAATTAATTAGTCTGATTTAACGCATATATAGCTTTTAAAGGAGAGATTTTTTATTCAGCCAAGATTAAACAAGTAAACTATTCACCAATTTAATGAAGCAATGATTGCCTCAAACCTAGTAGTACACTTAATTAACCAAATACCATTGATGCATTTTTCGAAATTAAAAAGAGAAAGTAAAAATTACAAAAGGCAGGAGTGCTAAGTGCTAGCTAAAATGATGTGAGTGTACGAAGTACTCTTATTGTAGGCTTAATCTTCTTGCGCTAAAGCTAACCCTCTGTGGATTTAGCTTTTCTGCGCCAAGAAATAAAAAGTAACGCTTAACTTAAAGAGAGTAAGCACAACTAAACTGATCTCAACCAGAATGCTTATCTCCCTGCTGCAAATTAAGCGAGCTACTTAATAAGCAATATAAGCAATGGCATGTTTAGTAAGTAACGTAAAAATAATAATATACCGAGTTGCTTTGCTGCGATGCTTCATCTGTTACGTTAAGGATTAATTTCCACAGCATATTTTTTTCAGCGCAAATACCTACCATAGTTTCACTTTGCCAAGTGTTGCCATGGCGCTTAAATTGCTGAGGAATATACCCCATATACATAGTTACGCCTTCAAGTTTTGCATTCGTAATAACATGCCCTTTAGGTAACTCGGCAAATATAGAGAATGGTGTTTCGGGGGATAAATCACCATCGCTAAGCCATACTTTAACGCCGTTAGGAAAAGTACAGGGTAAACCGGCTTCGCAAGCAAGGTTTTTTAATTGTTGTGTATCGCTGCTCTTTGAATAATCACACGCAACTAAAAAAATTAGTAAAAAAAACAAATATACTCTATATATATACATATGGCGGGTACTCACAATCCAAAAAATAATGGCTGGCACTAATTTAATAGTCACAAGGTCAAATCACACTTTTATTACAAATAACGTACAATTCACCTCAAAAAGTAAACAGCAAGCTAGTAAAGTTTGATTGATGTCATAATATTATGCAATTGACCTATCTTTTTTAAGCCAAAAATTTTATCATTTCAACCGCAAAAAAATAAGGGTTTCTCGAGTCTGTTTTCTAAAATAATCTCATTTTTAATGTTTTAGATGGCAAGCTTGTGAAGTAATAGTAGGCCCCACTTTTTTTAGGTGGGTAATTCATTTCTAAACGCATTTATTGCAGCGGAAGCCAGAAAATGAGCCAGACAGTAGCATCACACACTGAGTACAACTATAAAGTTGTACGCCAATTCGCTATTATGACAGTGATTTGGGGCATCGTTGGCATGAGTATCGGGGTTCTGATTGCTGCCCAACTAGCTTGGCCAGCACTTAACTTTGATACACCATGGTTAACATACTCTCGACTTCGTCCGTTACACACGAACGCAGTTATTTTCGCATTTGGTACAAGTGCACTTTTTGCGACGTCTTATTACGTCGTTCAACGTACCTGTCAAACGCGCCTTCTTTCAGATAAATTAGCAGCCTTTACATTTTGGGGTTGGCAGCTTGTTATTGTGCTTGCTGTTATTACACTACCTTTGGGTATTACAAGTTCTAAAGAATATGCAGAACTTGAGTGGCCAATTGATATTTTAATAGCCGTTGTATGGGTAACTTATGCCGTAGTATTTATGGGCACAATCGCAAAGCGTAAAGTGTCTCATATTTATGTAGCTAACTGGTTCTATGCTGGCTTTATCATTACGGTTGCTGTACTTCATATTGTAAACAGTATGGCTGTACCTGTGTCGTTAACTAAATCGTATTCCATTTATGCTGGTGCAGTTGATGCAATGGTACAGTGGTGGTACGGACACAATGCTGTTGGCTTTTTATTAACAGCTGGCTTTTTAGGTATGATGTATTACTTTGTACCAAAACAAGCAGGCCGTCCGGTTTACTCTTACCGCTTATCAGTGGTTCACTTTTGGGCGCTTATTTCGCTTTATATTTGGGCAGGCCCTCACCACCTTCACTACACTGCGCTTCCTGATTGGACGCAAAGTTTAGGTATGGTTATGTCTATTATCTTATTCGTTCCATCTTGGGGTGGCATGATTAACGGTATTATGACGTTGTCTGGTGCATGGCATAAGCTTCGTACTGACCCTATTTTACGTTTCTTAGTTGTTTCATTATCTTTTTACGGTATGTCTACGTTTGAAGGCCCAATGATGGCAATTAAATCAGTAAACGCGCTTTCTCATTACACCGACTGGACTGTAGGACACGTTCACTCAGGTGCATTAGGTTGGGTTGCAATGATATCTATCGGCGCTATTTACCACCTAATCCCTGCGTTATTCTCGCAAGGTCGTATGTACAGCATTAAATTAATTAACACACATTTTTGGTTACACACTGTTGGTGTTGTTTTATACATAGTAGCAATGTGGATCTCAGGTGTAATGCAAGGTCTAATGTGGCGCGCAGTTAACTCTGATGGCACATTAATGTATAGCTTTGTACAGTCTTTAGAGGCGTCTCATCCTTTCTATGTTATACGCTTTTTAGGTGGTGTGTTCATCGTAGTAGGTATGCTAGTTATGGCTTATAACGTTTATCGTACAGTAGCAGCGAAGAACGATTCGCTGCAATTAGACGAACAAGCACAATTAGCATAACGGAGTGAGATAATGAGCAATAAAAATTCACAAAACAAACACGAAATAGTCGAAAAAAACATTGGCCTTATGGCTATCTTGACCGTTTTCGCAATTAGCTTTGGTGCATTAGTTGAAATTACTCCGCTAATGTTTCAAGACGATACAACTAAGCCAGTTGACGGACTACGTCCGTTAACGGCACTTGAAATGGAAGGCAGAGATCTATATGTACGTGAGGGTTGTTCAAACTGTCACTCACAAATGATCCGCCCTTTTCGTGACGAAGTTGAGCGTTATGGCCACTATTCGGTTGCCGGTGAATCTGTTTGGGATCACCCTTTCCTTTGGGGATCTAAGCGTACTGGCCCTGACCTAGCGCGTGTAGGCAAGCGTTATTCTGATGACTGGCATTATGCTCACTTAGTTGACCCACGTGCTGTGGTTCCTGAGTCGAACATGCCAGGCTTTCCTTGGTTAGCAGAGAATACGCTTGATACAAGCCTGACTCTGAATAAACTTAAAATTTTCCGTGATACATTTGGAATCGATAGCCGTACTGACCGTTACGATGGTTTAGGTTACGGTAGTGATGAAGAATTAATCGCCGATGTTGCTAAAGTTGATGCAATGAATGACGGTAAAGGTGCAACAGAAATGCAAGCCCTTATCGCTTATTTGCAACAACTTGGCACCCACTTGAAGTAACTAATTATGGATTATGGGACATACAGAGGCATTTTAACTCTGGTAATTTTAGTACTATTTATTGTGATTGTTGCTTGGGCATATAGCAAGCGTAGTAAAACACGTTTTAAAGACGCTGCTAATGTTATTTTCGAAGATGAAATAAAACACAACAATACGCTCTCTAACGAGGAAAAGGGGTCTGAGAAATGACTAGCTTTTGGAGTATTTGGGTTATTGTATTAACCCTATCATGTTTGTTCATTTTATTTGGTTTACTCGTGTGGAATTTAAAAAACTACACTGGTGTACCTGAAGGTGAAAGCTGCGGACATGAATATGATGGAATTGAAGAGCTAAATAACCCACTACCAAAGTGGTGGACTTACATGTTCTTTGCAACATTTATTTGGTCTGTTTATTACTTAGCAGCTTACCCAGGTTTAGGTAACTGGGAAGGATTAGGTAAGTGGACTAGTTCTAACCAAGGTATTACTTCTTTGGCTGAGTCTAAAGAAGCAGTAAAACTTGCTAAAGAAGAAGGTCGCTTTGTAAAACTTGATAAAGAGTACGAAGTTGCAGATGCACGTTTTGGCCCTATTTTTAATGAGTTGGCACAAATACCTGTAATAAAATTGGTTGAGTCTAAGTTTGAAGGTGACGCAGCACAGCAAGTTGCACTTGAAAATGGTGAAAAACATGCCGAAACACAAGGTCAGCTAGCAATTGAGATTGGCCAACGTCTTTTTGCACAAAACTGTTCTCAGTGTCATGGTTCTGATGCGCGTGGTGGTACTGGCTTTCCTAACCTAACTGATAATGATTGGTTATATGGCGGCACACCCGATAAAATTAAAGAAACATTACTTTACGGACGTATAGCTGCAATGCCACCTTGGGGTGCTGCATTAGGTGAGCAAGGCGTTAAAGAAATGACCGCTCATGTACTTAGCCTTTCAGGTCGTACTGTAAACCAAAAAGACGCTGCTGCCGGCGAAGCTAAGTGGGCTATGTGTGCTGCATGTCATGGTGCTGACGGTAAAGGCTCTGTTGCACACAACTTACCCTTTGGTGCACCTAACCTAACCGACAACGTTTGGTTATATGGTGGTTCTCAACGTGCTGTTGAAGAAACACTTAACCATGGTCGTGCCGGTGTAATGCCAGCGTGGAAAGATATTTTAGGTGAAGATAAAATACACCTACTAACGGCTTACGTTTACAGCTTATCTCAAGCTAAATAGTTACACCGTTAACGAATATTTAATCTTTTAAATTCAATAGATTAATCCAGATCAAAAAAGCCTCCACTCGGAGGCTTTTTTTTAGTCTTTTACAAATATTTATTATAGTATAGCCGCATCTTCATTTTATTTTAGAGTAACTATGCAACCTACTCCGTGGTATAAAAATTTTTGGCCTTGGTTTTTAATCTTTTTTCCCTCTGCTGCAATTATTGGCTGCATTAGCTTATTCTTTACCGCCATAGGCAATGGCCCTGATATGGTGGTAGATGACTACTATAAAAAAGGCAAAGCAATTAACTTAGAGCTTACTAAGTTTGATAAGGCAAAAGCTTTATACTTACATGGCGAGCTGAATGTTACCAGTGAGCGCGTTGGTTTTAAATTTACCAAAGGCGATACAAGCAACATACATGCATTAAAACTGTCGTTTTATCATCGTACAATTAAAGCGTATGACTTTGAAGCCACGCTAACGCCTAATGCTAATCAAGAATTTACCGCATTACTTGACGGGTTTACCGACGGTGCTTATTCGGTATTTATTGAGCCTATTGATGGTAGCTGGAAGCTAAAAGAAAACATTACCTTACCAACCACCCTTGCTGTTTTAGTTACGCCTAATTATAAGTAGTATTTAGTATGTCTATAAATTGCTTTCATTGCCTTGAAAGTGTACCTAACGGGTTTAGCGCACACGTAGTAATTGATAATAAATCTCAGCCAATGTGTTGCATTGGCTGCCAAGCCGTTGCGCAAAACATTATTGATCAAGGTATGACCGACTATTATAAATATCGTACCGTTCAAGCTGGTAAAGTAGAGCAGTTAGTACCAGAGCAACTCGCCTTTATTAAAAGCTACGACAATGAAGATATTCAAGACGAATTTATAACGACCAATGACAACTTCTCAGAAGTATTGCTCAGCGTAGAAGGTATAACCTGCGCAGCTTGTGCATGGCTTATAGAAAAGCAATTACTCAGTTTAAAAACAGTAAAGCGTGTTGATGTTAATACCTCAACTAACCGCGCTATGGTGCAATGGGATAAAACCGCCACCCCATTGAGCGAAATTATTACTAGCCTTGCTAAAATTGGCTATAAAGCCTATCCGTTTCAGTCCGACCTAGAAGCGCAACAAAAACAGCAAACCGCAAAAGCCTATATTCGCCGCTTAGGTGTAGCCGGTTTAATGACCATGCAAGTGATGATGTTTGCCTTTGCTATGTACTTTGGCATGTTCTCCGGTATGGACAGTAATTTTGAGGAATACTTTAGGTGGATCAGCCTCGTTTTAGCTTCTCCGGTTATTTTATATAGCGCACTGCCCTTTTTAAGTAATGCCATTAATGGTTTAAAAGCAAAACAGCTTAATATGGACTTACCCGTCTCGCTGGCTATTTTTGGTGCTTACGGCGCAAGTTCTTACGCCACAATTATGAATGTTGGCGAGGTGTACTTTGAATCGGTATGTATGTTCACCTTTTTATTATTATTAGGTAAATATCTAGAATTTAGAGCACGATTAAAAGCCAGTGAATTTACAGCTAACTTACAAAAGTTATTGCCACTAACCGCCCGTACTCTCGATGCAAATGGCCAAGAACATATTATTGCCGCTAAAAAGCTTAAATTAAACGATATTATTCTAATTAAAGCCGGCGAAACTATTCCTGCCGATGGTATTTTAATTAAAGGTAAAACCAGCGTTGATGAATCAATGATGACCGGAGAGCACCTACCGGTTAATAAGTTTATTAATCACAGTGTTTACGCCGGCACAGTCAATCATGACGGCATTATTGAAATAAAAATCAATAAAATAGGCCAAAGAACGCTGCTAAATCAAATAATTCGTCTACAACACAATGCACTTACCAAACGCCCTAAACTAGTAGAAATTACAGATAAAGTTGCTCAGTGGTTTGTGGCTGTGTTACTTATATTTGCATCGGTAACCGCATTTGGCTGGTATCAAATTGCCCCTGAGCAAGCATTTTGGATTACTATTTCTGTACTCGTGGCTACGTGTCCTTGCGCGCTAAGCTTAGCTATTCCAACCGCATTAACCTGTTCGGTAGCCAACCTTACTCGTAAAGGTATTTTAATAAAACAAGCGCATGTGCTCGAAACTCTATCTAAAATCACTTTATTCGCATTTGATAAAACCGGCACGCTAACCCAAGGACGCTTTAGCTTAGATGCGGTCGATATACTCAGTGAAGAGTACACTAAAAATCAAGTGCTTGAGATTGCAGCCCAACTAGAGAGCTATTCAGAGCACCCAATTGCCCGTGCGTTTAGCCAATATAAAGTACCAGGGCATAAACTTAACGACATTCAATTACATCCAGGCAAAGGGATCAGCGCACAGTACAACGACACTCATTATGCTATTGGTAAAAGTGGCTGGTTTAATAGCAAAAAAACTAACGCGCAAGCGACTTTGTATATTAATCAGCAACCTATTGCCCGTTTTTACTTTGTCGATAAAATAAAAGATGATGCGAGTACGTTAATTAACGCTCTACACACACATAAGTTAACGTGTCATATGCTTACTGGCGATGCGTCTGATGCGGGGCAACGTATAGCTAAAAAACTTAAATTACACAGCGTGCAATCGGGCTGTAGCCCTAAAGACAAACAAACAGCGGTTGAGCAATGGTCAACACAAGGTGAAGTGGTTGCCATGGTAGGTGATGGGGTAAACGACAGCCCAGTATTTGCCAGCGCGCACTTATCAATCGCCATGGAAACTGGGGCCGATATTTCAAAAAATAGCGCCGATGTGGTTTTGCTCAATAGCGATTTAGCCTCAATCGAGCACCTATTAATAGTTGCCAAAAAAACTAGGCGTATTATTAAACAAAACTTAACTTTGTCTTTATTGTATAATGGCTCAATATTACCGTTAGCTGCAATGGGGCTGGTAGCGCCTTGGATGGCTGTTATTGGTATGTCGACCAGCTCAATTATTGTGATATGCAACTCATTAAGGCTGTTAAAGTTATGAGCATAATTTACATTTTAGTTCCTATCGCTATTTTATTTGTACTAATAGCTATAGGAGTATTTTTTTGGGCAGTAAAAGGCGAGCAATTTTCTGATTTAAATAAACAAGGCCATAGTATCTTGTTTGAAGATGACAAAGAGCAGCATAACAAAAGTAATGATTGACCCTATTTTTGTCAGTGCTTTTTTTATGGGCCTAATTGGCAGCGGCCATTGCATTGCAATGTGTGGTGGCATAGCCAGCTCATTGCAATTAGCCAGTAATAAACGCCAAACTCTCATTTACTCTTTTGCTTATAATATAGGCCGAGCGCTGAGTTACATGCTTGCAGGCGCATTAGTGGCAGGCATTAGCAGTAAATTTGCCACGCAAAACTCTGTTTTTGCATTATCACTGTCTTTTATAGCAGGCATTTTTATGTTGTTGGTAGGGGTATATATAATGCGCTTAGCAGCTACCTTACAATGGCTCGAAAAAGTAGGTAAAACCTTAGTTTGGCAACACCTAGTTAAATTTAATAAATATTTAATGCCGATTAACTCGCCATTTAAAGCTCTTGGGTACGGCGCTTTATGGGGCTGGTTACCCTGTGGTTTAGTTTATTCAGCACTTACTTGGGCCATGACCAGCGCAAATGCGCTTGATGGTGCATTAGTAATGCTGTGTTTTGCACTAGGTACATTTCCCGCGATGATCACAATAGGCGTTAGTGCAAAAAAACTGAGCACCCTATTTAATCACCATTGGACGCGAATAATATTAGGCAGCGTAATAATTTGGTATGGTATTTATTTACTGATCATTGCAACAGATAAGCTTGTGCATTAACATTGATCATATTGTGGCTTGAATTTTAACGGATTGAATTTATGGATTTTTCTCAAGGTCGTGCTAAAAGTAATTGTGCTATTAGCTGTAATAACTGCAGTATCAGCCAGTTATGCCTACCCTTTTCTCTTAATGGTCAAGAAATGGATAAGCTTGACGAAATAATCGAGCGCAAAAAACCATTACACAAAGGCGACTTTTTGTTTGAGTCGGGCGCGCCATTAAACGCTATTTATGCTGTTCGTTCGGGTTCGTTTAAATCTTATACTTTATCTGAGCAAGGCGATGAGCAAATTACAGGTTTTCATTTAGCCGGTGACTTAGTTGGTTTTGATGCAATAAGTAAAATGATGCACCAAAGCTTTTCACAAGCGTTAGAAACATCTATGGTATGCGAAATTCCGTTTGATACCCTTGACGAGTTAGCAGGCAGACTCCCTAAGTTACGCCAACAAATAATGCGCTTAATGAGTAGCGAAATTACCTATGACCAAGAAATGCTGTTACTGCTTAACAAAAAATCTGCCGAGCAACGCTTAGCCAGCTTTATTTTTAACTTATCTGAACGCTTTGGTGAGCGTGGCTTTTCTCGTAAAGAATTTCGCTTTACCATGACCCGCGGCGAAATTGGCAATTACTTGGGTTTAACCGTTGAAACAATTAGCCGTTTATTGAGTCGCTTTCAAAAAGCCGATTTAATAAAAGTTGAAGGCAAATTTATTACTATTTTAGATAACGATGCACTGGCCAAAGCAGCTGCAATAGTAAAGCCCCGCTAATTAGCCTACTTACGTTGTAATATTCAAACCATTTAATCCATTCGATTAAATGGTTTGATCTAGAACAATAATATTTGTGCTATCCCTTTCACTGTGCTCTATTTACGTTACACTCAAGGTACACCCGTAAAGTGAATGGAGCTTGCACATGAACACGATTAAACGCATTCTTGCGGTTATTGACCCCACCAAAGACGACCAGCACGGTTTAGCTCGTTCGATTGATTTAGCTAAAAAATCTGGTGCGAGTATTACCGCCTTTATGACGGTTTACGACTTTTCTTATGAAATGACCACTATGCTCTCTGGCGATGAGCGCGAAGCTATGCGCAAAGCCGTGTTAAACGACCGCGAGCTTTGGTTAAAAGATTTAGTATCGCCTTATCAAAATGTTAATATTGATACACAAGTTGTTTGGCACAATCGCCCGTACGAAGCCATTATTAATACCGTTATTGAGCAAAGCTTTGACCTTGTTATTAAAGGCACTCATCTACACAGTACACTTAAAGCCGTTATTTTCACCCCAACCGATTGGCATTTAGTACGAAAATGTCCATCTCCGGTTTTATTTGTAAAACAAATGGCATGGCCTGCAAATGGCAACATTTTAGCGGCTGTTAATGCAGTGAGCGAAAACGAGCAACACTTAGCGCTTAATAAACGTATTATTAAAGACGCACAATTTTTAGCAGAACTGGCCAACGCCCAACTAAACTTGGTGAACGCCTACCCTGCTACACCAATTAATATTGCCATAGAAATACCTGAATTTAACCCTGGCATTTATAACGAGTCGGTTAAAAAACATCATCATCAATCTACTAATGCACTGGCTGATGAGTTTAATTTACCCCCAGAGCAGTGCTTTATTGAAGAGGGTTTGCCTGAGGACGTTATTCCCGATGTAGCAAAACGTTTAAACAGCGAGTTGGTGGTTATTGGCACTGTAGGGCGTACTGGTTTAAGCGCGGCCTTAGTAGGCAATACTGCAGAGCATGTTATTGACAGCCTAGATTGCGATGTACTGGCACTTAAACCCGACGGGTATATTAGCCCGCTCGCAAAAGATTAAATTTTGTTACCGAGCATTTTAAGTATATAATGCGCCCCTTTATTTTTAGCAAATAACTTTGCCGTATTGTTTAATAAGGGGGCGTAATTGTCTCATTCAGATCAAGCTAAAGCTCAATTTAACTTAACCAAGCTTCAAAAGCGTTTACGCCGCCAAACAGGTCAAGCCGTCATGGACTTTAACATGATTGAAGAAGGCGACCGCATTATGGTGTGCTTATCTGGTGGCAAAGATAGCTACACTATGCTCGACATGCTGCAACACTTAAAGCGTGTAGCACCGATTAAGTTTGAGCTATTTGTTGTTAACTTAGATCAAAAGCAACCTGGCTTTCCTGAGCACGTTTTACCCCAGTATCTAGATAAACTAAATGTTGAATACAAAATTGTAGAAGAAGACACCTACAGCATAGTGACCGATATTATTCCTGAAGGTAAAACGACTTGTTCACTTTGTTCGCGCCTGCGCCGGGGTATTTTATACCGTACTGCTAAAGAGTTAGGTGCAACTAAAATTGCGCTTGGCCATCATCGCGATGACATGATAGAAACCCTATTTTTAAATATGTTTTACGGCGGCAAACTTAAAAGTATGCCAGCTAAGCTAATGAGCGATAACGGTGAACATATGGTTATTCGCCCACTTGCATACTGTAAAGAAAGCGATATTAGCCAATATGCCTTTGTACAGGGCTACCCTATTATTCCGTGTAACTTATGTGGCTCGCAAGAAAACCTACAGCGTAAACACACAAAAGATATGTTAGCTAAGTGGGACGCTGAGCACCCAGGTCGTATAGAAAGTATTTTTACCGCTATACAGAACGTTGTACCGTCGCATTTAGCAGATAACCAGTTATTTGATTTTACTAATTTGCAAACTGGCGAAGTAATTGATGGTGGCGATATTGCCCTAGACAAACCAGATATTCCAAAAGTGCCAATTAATAGCTTACAAGATGAAGATGCCAGCACAGAAGTGGTTACTATTAATCTGAGCTAACTTAAAGGTTATATATAAAAAGGGTTTGCCATGGCAAACCCTTTTTATTACCCCCACCTAAAAGCTTAATCATTCAAGCTTTAAACGCTCATATAAACCAGATGCCCTAGACACACTTTTATTCATTGCCAGTAACAATACTTTTTTATCTGCCACCAGCTCAAAGGTATTTTTAGCACGCGTTATGCCGGTATACACTAACTGCCTATTTATCCCCATGCGGGCTTGTTTTAGCGGCGGCAATACCATGGCGGTGTAGCTAAACTCTGATCCTTGTGATTTATGTATAGTCATTACATATACTTTGTCGTGCGCAGGTAAGCGTGCTGCCGAAAACGCCCGTTGATTCCCCTGCTCGTCTATAAATAGTGCTTTAAGCTGGCCGCTTTCATCGGGCATTAAAATACCAATGTCGCCATTAAACAACTTAAGCTGATAATCGTTTTGGCTTACCATTATTGGCATACCGGTATAATGGCGCTGATTCGGGCTTAGGGTAATAAGTCCTTGTTGTTGTAAAACGCGCTCAATACGCTGATTTAAACTATTAACTCCGTAATCACCTTCACGCACCGCGGCCAGTAACTGATAACTTGCAAAGGCTTTATGCACCTCTGCAACGCTTGCACCTTGAGCAATTAAACTAAGGTAATGTGTGTATTTACTTGCAGCGCTTTTAACCAATTTTTCGATAGGTTTAGCTATAAAGTCGTAATCTAAAATCACATCCTTAAAACGCCCCTCAACACTTTCTTGCTCAACGTAATTTAAAACACCTGTGTTATTGGTATTTACCGCTAACGCAAGTTGACCAATACCACTTTGTGCATCAAAGCGGTAGCTGTGTTGTAAAAATGCAATGCAATCGGCAAGTTTAAACGCGCTATTACTTTGCGCTATTAATTTAGCTTCGCCGTTAAAGCATAAGTTATTTAGCTCATCACATCGTGCAGGTGAATAACCAGGTGTTTGCACCAGTACTAACCCTTGGCATAAGTCGCTCATTACGCTGCCGGTGTCTACCGAGGCCAGCTGATCTTTATCACCTAAGAGTATTAACCGTGCATGTGCAGGTAATGCCTCAATTAGTTTTGCCATCAGCGATAAGTCGACCATTGAGGCTTCATCTATAATCAACACATCTAAATGCAGTGGATTCGCTTTATTGTGCCTAAATTTATTGGTAAAGGGTTTTACCCCTAATAATCGGTGAATAGTTTGTGCACTTTCGGGGATTAACGTTTTAATATCAGCGGGTATATTAGTGAGCTTATCTTTAGCGCCTAAAATTGATTCGCTTAAACGCGCTGCAGCTTTACCTGTAGGTGCCACCAGCTTAATACTCAGCGGTGCGGTTTTGTAAAGCGACTGTAAAATGGCGAGTAATTTAGTCACAGTGGTCGTTTTACCAGTACCTGGGCCGCCAGTAATAACGCTAAAACCTTTGGTGGCTGCAATAGCACAGGCTACTTTTTGCCAATCGGTGGTAATGTTTACATCGGGTGTAAAATACTCATTAAGTAGCGCAGCTAATAACTCATTATTTATATTAAGTTTACGCTCGCTCATTGTTAGTAAACGGCTCGCTAATGTTTGCTCGTATCCGGCAAGGCGCGCAAAATAAAGGCGTTGATTAAACAGTTGCAGTGGTTTGTTGTCTCCAACGCTTGTATGGTTTTGTAAATAGCTAAGCACCTGCTCATAATTAAACCCTTCACTAAACGGGCTTAGCTTATCTGGCACGCTCCCCTGTGTTTTACTAAAATCGCTGCGGCGTAAATTAAAGGGGTTACTCCAATCAACCTCGCTTAAGGTTAAACAACTATGCTGGCTTTGCTGCGATAAACACAGTAATAGCACCAGATAAAACATCTCATTGTGCGTATTTTCGCTATCGCTGTTACTTTTACTGAGCATTTCAGCTAACTTTACATCCACAATGCGAATGCGGTTTTCGCTAAGTAAATAGGTAAGTAAAGGCACTGCTGTACTTAAAGTAGGGTTTTGCTCATTTAGCTCAAGTTCCTGATCTAACTCTTGATCAAACTCTTGATCAAAAAGGCCCGGTTGATTATTTAGTTCACTCATAACATGGCTCCTTGGCTAAACAAACCATCTAAAATAGTCACTTGCTCAGTGGTGAGCTTTTTAAAGTACACACCTTGCCCAGCTGGCATGCCGCGTAAAAAGGTGTAATACACGCCGCCTAAATGAGTTTCAACTGAGTAATCAGCTATACGCTGTTTTAGCAAACGATGCAGCGCTACGGTGTAAATTAAATACTGTAAATGGTACTGGTGGCTACTCATGGCTTGCTCAAGCATATCGTGCTCGTAATCAGCAGCGTTACTACCTAAGTAATTAGATTTATAATCTAAAATATAATATTTACCTTGGTGGCAAAATATTAAATCGATAAAACCTTTTAACAGCCCTTTTACATGGCTAAATTCGAGCTTACTGTGCTCAAAACCAAAATGTTTTATAAGAATTTCATTAAGCTGCGGCGCACTTAAACTTTTAAGCGGTAAGTTAAACTCCATTTCTACTAGGCAATCACTTGGCGCTAGTTGGCTTAAACTCAGGCCATTACTGTTAACTAAAGAGCTATTAGCTGAGGTATCATTACCTGAGGTATTAATATTTGCATTACTATCGTCATTCAGTGGGCAAGCAAGAACGTCTAATACCCACTGCTCAGTAATATCTTGCCAGTGTTCACTAATATGGTACTTTTCTAGGCTGCGTTTAATAACGTCTGCTAAGTTGTGCTCTTTATTAACTGGGTGCTCTATTGGGCTAGTAAAATCTATTTGCTCAAAAATTTCGTGTAAACAACTCCCCGGTTTTGCCCCCTTAGGAAAGCTATATACAGAAGGTGCTTCGTCTTCTTGTACGGCAAATTCATCTTTTTCATGATCTTCATCACTGCGACCAGGCGCTAGGTGGTCGATATGCTTTTTAAAGCTCAGCGCACTAAAGCTGGTTGCTCGCCAATTACGCTCAATATTGGCTGTTACATTATTTATACTCAATGTTTGCTGAGCATCAGCGCTATTATTAAAGCTTAAAGTACCTTGGGCTAATAAATCCTCTGAGGTGAATTGCTGATAATCCATACCTGTATGCTCGCTGCAAAAATCGGCTAAATGGTTACGCCAAATTTGACTACTTGTAATTTCAAGCCCTGCAAATAACACATGCCCCAGCGCACTGCTTTGTATTGCCAAACGGCTACTTTGCCCTTGGCCAATGTTATACATACCAATAGCACAAAAGTGTACCGCGCGAGTGAGTGCTACATACAGTAAGCGTAAATCTTCGGCAAGGCGCTCTTGCTCTGCTTTTTGCAGTGCGTCATCCCCTTTACTTAAATCGTAAATTAGTGCGCCATTATTATGATACAGCGCTTCTTTCGTTTCGCGGTAGCCACTAGCAAAGGGCATAAATACCAGCGGATACTCAAGCCCTTTTGAGGCGTGCATAGTCACTATTTTAACTAAATTAGCGTCGCTCTCTAGGCGTACTTGCACTGTTTCGCCATCTTGCTGGCTTACCTTTTGTGCAAACCAGCGCAGTAAACGCAGTGTGCCCTCAAGCTCAATTTGTTTTTGCTGTAGTATTTCGCCAAGGTGCCTAAAGTCGGTAAGCCAACGCTCAACGTTGTAGCCTAGGCCTTGCCATTTAGCACTAAGTTGATTGTGGCTCATTAAGCGCTCAAGCATTGCCATAGCGCCTTGCTTGTTCCAAATATGGCTAAGCTGCGCAAAAAAGTTTAAATGCTCTTGCCATTGTGCCTCGTCATCTGCCAGTGCATATATTTCGTTATAGCTTAAACAAAATAACGGCCCTGCTAACACCCCACGTAATAGCGACTCATCATACTGGCCATGTAACGCAGTTAAAAAATTAAGTAAGTGATGGCTAAGCTCTTGGCTAAACACACTCTCGCGCGATAAATACACGCTGGCAATTTTAGCGGTGCTTAAGGCCTTTTTCATTATTTGCGCCTCAACACGGTCACGCACTAATATACAAATATCTGCAGCGCTTACTGGCTTTTCTCCAATACAGGCACGCCCTTGCTCGGCCTGCGTTAGTAAGGTGACTATTTTATTGGCAAAAAAGGTGGCTAAATGCTGCTGCCCAATGGCTTTGCCAGTCGGCTTGTTTTTTTCATCTGCGGCGGTGTCGCTAAATACACAAAATTCAAACGCAGTGGCTGGTTGTCCGTCAATCAAAAACGATTCGTCTGCTTTTTTACCTTTAGCGGCTACTGCATTAAACGGTATGGCATCGTTATAAATAAAGCTGTTAGCGTGCTTACCAAATAAGCTGTTTACGCTGCTTACTACATCGCTGCTAGAGCGAAAGTTAGTACCTAGCGTAAATTGCTGCTGTTTTTGCACCGCTTCTTTGGCACCAATATAGGTAAAAATGTCTGCGCCCCTAAAACCATAAATAGCCTGTTTAGGATCGCCAATCATCGCCAGTGTAGTGTGCTCTTGCTGGTAAATTTTACTAAAAATACCGTACTGAATCGGATCGGTATCTTGAAACTCATCTATCATAGCCACCGGAAACAACTGGGCAATTTTTTGCGCCAGTACATTGCCTTGCTCGTTATTTAATGCACTGTGTAAATTGCTAAGTAAATCATCTGGGGTGATCACGCTTTGCTCTTGCTTGCGCTTTATTACGGCTGCTTTTACCCACTTTGCCGCATGCTGCACTACAGCAATTGCTAGCCCTTGGTTTATGGTGTTATTAAGTGCTGCCAGTTGGTCAAATTCAGTTAATAGCGGATGTGTAAATAGCGGCTGATTTTTTTTATAGTTACTTATATCGCTTAAGTTTTCACTACTCCATACCTCAAACGAATACTTGCTAGTACCAAATTCAAAAAACAAATCGCCGCCTAAACAAAAGGCTTCAAGTGCTGCAAGGCTGCCTTTGCGCCCTGGCGTTTTAGAACCACTTAAGCCCGAGCCTTTAATCGCAGCTATAAACTCTTGCTCTAATACCGCTTTTTTAAATGCAGGTACACGGATTATGTACTCGTCACGCGCTTGCCATACATCATCTAAGTTTACTTGCGGGGTTATTTGCGCATTCGCTTTATTTAAAATACTCGACACTTTGCCAAACAAAGCGTCTGGCGCGGCAAACACGCCTAAAATAGCATCGGTTTTTTCTTTATTGAGTGGATATACAAAGGCGCGCCAAAAATCTTTAATGGTTTCGAGCAATATGTCGCGCTCATCCAAAATAAACTCTAAGTTAAACGCCACACCCGACTCAAACGCGTGTTGTTTTAGCATGCGCTGACAAAAGCCATGAATGGTAAAAATAGCAGCTTCGTCCATCGATTTAGCCGCTGCATCGAGTAAATCAAAGGCGCGGTGTTTATCATCAACGGCAGCTATAACTCCTGCTATAAGCTCATCTTTTGGGTCTTGCCCAAGAAGTGCATCGCGCGCGGTGATGATACGATTACGCACGCGGTCTTTAATTTCTTGCGTGGCAGCATCGGTAAAAGTTACCACCAGTATTTGCTCAACGCTTAGCGGCTTATTTAATAGCGAGTTTACATCATCGGCTATTTGCATTCCCAATAAGTAACGTAAATATAGGCCAGTAATTGTATACGTTTTACCCGTACCGGCACTGGCTTCAATTAAGCTTTGCCCTGTTAGTGGCATAGTAAGTGGATTAAGCGCTTGCATGGTCACTCTCCTTAGCGTGTGCAAATAACGGGGCGAGTAATTTATCGCTCCACTGTATAAACTCGTCTTGGCAATCGTTAAGCGATTGTACCGTTAAGCGAATATAGGGGTTTTCGCCCTCGCCTCGCCCTATGTATTGCGGGCTAAATTTACTCATGGCTTTTGCTATATCGCCGCCGCTTTTTACGTACTCGTAGCCACTTACCGGAAAAAACGCCACGGGCTCGTTGCGCAGTGCTTTGTATAACTCAAACCAATCAACTAACAATGCATCGGCATCGGTTTTACTTATTGGCGCAAAGGTAACTTGTTTATCAAGCCCAAGTATTAGCGTTTCTACTTGTTGCTCCATACTTTGCGCTACTAGGTGATAAATAAAGCCTTTAATTAAATCTTTCGCTTTTATACTAGCGCTGCGATAAAACACTTGTTTTTGCAAATAAATATGGTTTAACCAGCCTTCTATTTTAGTGTTTTCTAGTTCGAGGGCTACCTCTATAGGGTCGCTTTTGCCCCCTTTAATTTGCTCTTTCACTTGCCCTGCCAATGCGTCTACTCGGTGCTGCATACTCTCAAATATTAAGCTACCTACGTTGGCTTGTGGTAGTTCGCCGCGTTGCAATATTTGTTCTGTACTAAGTGGCAGCTCATTAATGTTGGCTTCGAGTATTTCATCAAGGTAAAAATAGCGGCGCAATGCATCTAGGCTAAAGGGCTCTTCGTCTTTTACTACTTCGTTAAATTGCGGTAATCGCAATCCTAAACTTTGTTGATAAAAACTCTCTTGGGCGTTGCAAACACTGCGAATAAACACATCGAGCTCTAACTGCTCAGGCGGTGTTGCATTAAGCGCGCTCACGACTTGTGGGGTTATTGACTCACTTGGCAGCCAAATTGGATTATAGCTGTGGTTGCTCAGCACAGTGTTTGCTTGCTCATTGGCTAAATAATAATGGCTATTAAAGGGCTGTAAATGCTGTTGGCTAATTAAACACTCTGGCAGTGATTTTTCGCTGTCGTCGCTTAATGCAAAGCTACGCCCAATATATTCTAGCAGCTCGCTCACAAGGGTTGATGGCATGCGCGGCTGGTTGTCAAAACACGAGCGACCAATGTAACTCATGTATAAGTTATCGCGGGCACTGAGTAGCGCCTCTAAAAATAAGTAACGATCATCTAATTTACGTGATCGGTCACCTTTTTGTTTTTTAGAATAAGGCACTAAGTCAAAACCAATCGGCTGTACGTTACGCGGGTAGTCGGCATCATTCAAACCCAGCATACACACCACTTTAAATGGCACGGCGCGCATTGGCATTAGGGTACAAAAGTTAACTTGCCCCACTAAAAACCGCTGCCCTACGCCTTTTTCTTGAATGCCTTGTTTAATTAAGTAACTAACAATACGCTGCGATACCGCTTTGCTGTAGTCGCCATTATTATGATGCTTTTGTAACTCTTCGAGCACGTTTTGCAGCACCAATAAATCCCAGCTGTCGTCGCTTTCGCTCTCGTAAATTGCACTAAGCAACTCGCTTAAAACATGCGCTTTGTTGGTAAGCGTATCGTCGGGCGTTAATTGCTCTTTAAAGCTTTGTAGCACATCAATAAAATGCACTAGCTTATTAAGCGTATCAAGCGCCATGCCTTCTACTTCATCGGCGCTATAAATGCCGTTAAACGGGCATTGCTCGTCGCGCATCGCAATACCTAGTAATAAACGGTTAAGCCCATGTTGCCAGGTATTTAAATCGATAGCGGGTAAATCAAAGCTGCTTTTATGATCGGCATTTATACCCCATTTAACGCCAACACGTTCCAGCCAATATTGAATTTGCTCGTACTCGTGTGCCTCCAGGCCAAATTTTTCGGCTATTTGTGTCACTTGTAATAAATCGAGAATATCCGACACACCAAAGCGCGAAAACGGTAAATTAGCTAAACTCGCAAATGAGCTAAGTACGGGTTTTTCTTGCTCTATGGCTAAATCGGCAAGTGCGTAAGGAATAAAGCGGCTGCCTTGTGCGCCACCAAAAACGGCTTCAATGTACGGGCTGTAAGTGCCTACATCGGGCATCATTACTATTATGTCTTTGGGGGTAAGCGCAGGGTTTTGATTAAATAAATTAAGTAAGTAGTCGTGCAGGCGCTCAACTTCTCGAAGCGGTGTATGGCAATCGCTTAGCGTAATACTGGTGTCGGTTGCACTTATAGGCAATTTACCTTCGTTGTTTATAAACCACTCTTTGTTATCGGTCAGTGACTCACCTTTAAACGCTAGCTGATAAATTTCACTTTGTATTTGCCCAAGTAAGGTGTCGTCAAACACATCAATAAAACCATCAATCCAACGGGCGTCTAGCTGTACTAGCTGCTCAAAGTAATCGCGACCTAATTTACCCCACGAGGATAACAGTGGGTTGCCTATAAAGTAGTATTCTTCATCGGGATTAGTTTGCTTTTTTTGCTGCGCTTCCACCAGCGGCATTTTGGCGTATTTTGCACTTATTTTAGCGGCGGTTTTTTCATCAATAATATCGCCCCAATAATGCTCACTGGGATTAAAAAAGAATAAAAATACCTCGGTTTTTTCACTCAGCGCTGTAAATACTTCAAGCTGCGAGCTGGCAATGGCCGATATACCAAATAAACTAATGCGTTGTGGTAATAAGCTGTTGTCCATTGTCTCAAGCGCTGCCAGCAGTTGTCCTTGCATATTCGCGCGATGAAACTGACTTTGCCCAAGCTCTAGGCTTAACTGTACAATGCGTCGCCATAAATCAGGTTGCCACGGGGCAATGGTTACATCAACATCATCAAGTTCATCTATACCGCTATCCCATGTGGCAATCCAATGCGGGCGGTACATTAAATATTGGTCGTACACGTCGGCTATTTTTTCACACAAGGCAAAGGTTTTTTGGCCGTCAATATCGCCCTCTAAATAGGTTTTTAGCGGTAAATACAGTGGCTCATCAATACAGCTTGGTAAAATAGCAAACAGTTTCCATGCAAGGTTGGGTTTATTAAACGCCGACTCTTTAGGTACATTTGGTAAAAGTTGCTGATACAACTGCCAAATAAAGCTCGAAGGCAGCGGAAAATCCACCTGCGCCGCTACACCTAAGTTTTCGCTCAAACCAATTTTTAGCCACTGCGACATACCCGGTGACTGCACCAGTACCACTTCTTTGTCGAATGGGCTTGCTAATGGGTTGGTTTTTAATAACTGATGAAACTGCGCTTGCAGTGCTTCCATACGGTTTGATTGAATAATATTGAGCATACTTACCTGTCCTTGCTTGAGATAAAACGAGTGTAAGATATTTTCAATTACAGGGGTAGCGATTAGCGCAAATTGGCTTTAATAAATCAGCGGGTTAGTTAAATTTTATACGCACAGTAGTGATGCTATTTACTGTGCGTTTTATAAGGGCGATAATTAATAAGGGCTAATGCTTGAGAGTTTAAACTGACTTTGCATTATTGCTTTACCATCAATATCTTTGAGCTGTAATGAAATTGACGGGTCGGCTTGTTGCCAGTCTATGCTTAAATCGCCGTAATTAACCTGGTGGGTAAAGTCCCCTATTCGGTGTGTGTTAGGGCTTACATTTTTCCATTTTTCGGTTAGGCCAGAACTGGTCATTTCTATTAGTGGGTAGTCAAGGTTGTGCTTATACTGTGAAATTTCGCCCCAGTGGGTATCGCCGCTAATAATAACTACGCCGTTTACTTTATGCTTTTTGATCAGTGTAAATAAACGCTTTCGATCGTCGGGGAAATTAGCCCACGACTCCCACCCTGTAAATTCGGGAAGTAGCTGTAAGCTTGAGGCAATTAGCTTTATAGCCGCGGGCTTTTTAAGCTCTTGTTCAAGCCATTGCCACTGCGCCTCACCAAGCATTGATGCGCCTTTAACATGACTTGGGCTATACGGGCCTTGATTATTTAGTTTGCGCTTAGTGTCGTACTCCAACTTACTTACTGCGTTTAACGCATCTCGGTTCCAGCGCAAATCTGGCATAATCACCTGCACAGTTTGCTCACCTTCACCATACGTATACGAGGTATAAATACCATCGGGGCGAGTGCGTCGTGGTGAGTTTGCAGGTTCTTGCCAAAAATCGAGCATAATTTGCCGCGACTCTTCTTTATGCGGATACTCTTTACCTGCATCGTTTTGGCCATAATCGTGGTCATCCCACATGGCTATAATAGGCGTTTGTGCTTTTAGTGTTTTAAAACCGGGCTTTGCCCCTAAACGCTGATATTTATTAGCAAGTACGCTCATATTATTAGTGTCGCCATAAATATTGTCACCTAAAAATATAAATAAATCGCTCTGCTCTTTGTTTATAGCATCGAATATAGGAATGTTTTTATCTTGATGCCCGCACGAGCCAAATAATATTTTAGAGGGAGCACTCAAAGCACTAAAGCTTACAAGTAAGTTGGTTAATACTACCGCGGTTATTATTTTCATTTTACAATCTCATTAATCGCCGGTGCCATATTCGAATTTATCTGCTTTGGATTTTGCCCAAGTGCCTTTAACACTGTTGCGGCAATTTGCGTTTGTTTTAGCTCAGTAGTTGTTTTAACTAAGCCTTGGCCTTTTATTGCAGGGCCAATCGCGGCAAGCCAAATATGTTCGGAGCCTATAATGCCCTCGGGAAACTTATTTTCGCCTATATGCAGTGCTGCTAAGGCGCGTTTTGAACTGTGATGCTGCCAGTCGCTTGCGTTACTACCACGGCCATGATCTGTGGTAATAATGAGGGTAGTGTTATTTTTATAACCCGGTGTTGTTTGAATGGTATTCCATAAATCAGCTATAAAAGCATCGCTTTGTTTTGCCGATTTTAAATACGCGTGGTAATCACCATCGTGAGCAAAGTCGTCGGTCTCTCCTAAACTTATTACTAATAATTTTGGTTTTTTAGCTAACATATACGCCTTAGCAAACCGATAAGTAAAACTGTCTAATCGTACATTACTCCAAGGGCTCGGAATTTCATTTTGCATGGCATTTAAAAGTGGCGCATTTTCAAATAAATCCTCCTCAATTGGCATAAATCCGGCGTTAACATATACCTTACTGCGCTCAGTATTAAGTATTGAAGGAAATACATCCCAGCTACCAAATAAGGCGGTGTTATTTTTAAACGCGGGTTGGTGCTCCAAACGCTCTAATATAGTGTGATTTGGGTTAGGGATTTTATCATTACTATTAATACCTTCATCTACCTCACCGCTAAGTATTTCGTTATAACCGGGATACGAAAAATACCACGGGTTACTTACCGACATATTAGAGCCTTGCTCTCTATTACCAATTATTACCCCTTGCTTAGCTACAATTTGGGTAATAAACGGCATCAGCAGTTGCTGGCGTTTTGCAGAGCTGTTATGCCAAAACTCTGTATTTAGCTGCTCTGGCTTTTTAACAAAATCGGAATTATTAATAAGGTTTTTATCAGCGCCACTAAACACCTCTTGCCAGCGCACACCGTCAAGCGTTACCAACACTACATTTTGATCAGCTGTTTGTACTGCCGCTGCAAAGTCGCTTCCTAGGGCAATTAAACTAAATACACTTACTTTTAAAATCGTTTTCATATTGTTACCGGCCTATTTTTATAATAAAAAGCCCATTAATAATGGGCTTAAAATAATTTATATTACGACTTAAAAATCTGCAGTAAACGTAACCGCAGCAGTACGAGGCGCACCAATAAAGTAAGTAGTCCCATTACCTGTGCCACCTGCTAAGTAGCTTTTATCGGTTATGTTATAAACAACAAACGAGAGATCAATGGCTTTAAATGGCCCTGCGTCTACATCGGTTGAGTAACCGGCATTAAAGTCGAGTACCGTGTAGCCGTCTACTTTATTGCGTGCTCGCGTGCCTTCGTCTTGCCATGCACCTAAACGCTCACCTGTGTATTTAGCCGACAAACCAACACGAAAGCCGTCACTAAAGTAATCGGTAGATACAACCAATAAATCTTCCGATGTATCTATTAAGCTATCGCCTTTTTTAAAGCTTGGCGCTGCAGTATTGCCATCTTTATCTTGTAGTAATACGCCTTGTGAGTCATATGCATTTGGATCATCAGACGAATATTCAGAGCTGCTATTGGTATACGACGAATAAACACTCCAGCTTGGTGTGAGCATATAGCTTGCAGAGAGCTCTAACCCCTTAGAATCGATGCCCCCTACATTTATGTATGAACCATTAGTGCCAATAGTGTAGTCAATTCCGCCTGAATCACTGCCTGGTGCAATAAAGGTAATGCGGTTATCAAACTTAACGCTGTAGGCCGTTGCGCTTAGCGTTAATCTATCGGCTTGGTAGCGTACACCAAAATCAATGTTTTTTGCTGTTTCTGGTTCTATTTCTGTCAGTGTTGAACTGTCGCGCTCCAGTACCCCGTCTTTAATTGCAGCAAAGTTTTCGCTGTAACTTGCAAATAGTTCGGTATCGTTATTTAACTGGTACAGCGCACCACCACTAAATAAAACATCAGAGTCGCTGTCTACTTTATCTGAGCTTTCGTTAGCAAAGTGGTCGTACTTTTGTAACTCAACTAAATACTGTTTAGCGCCAATATTTAAGGTTAAATCACCTAAGTTAATAGAGTCTTGGATGTACCATTTGAACGTATCTGTATCAAAGGTATTTTTGTACTGAGTCCAGTAAGGGGTGTTTTCAAAATGATGAAAAATACGTGCATCAATTACTTTGTGCCAATCACGCGACTCTTCTCGCTCGCTTTGCTCATACCAAAAACCAGCCTCAATATCGTGATCACCAAACGTCGCTTGATAGTTAGCGGTTACGCCTAAACGATCTTTTTTGTAATGGGTATGGCGATAAGACATAACGGGCGTTGCTGTATCGTCGTAACATGCCGGATTTAAATCAGGCCCCGACTCCCACGGCCAACTTAAACTTGCTGTACAGCCTGAGTTAGGTGCAAGTGGGTTACCCTCGCTATCAGCAAAACCATAAGAGCCAGCATTAGTACCGCCTTGTGTTGTTGGCTCGCCGTTTTCATCAACTGGGGTTGTTAAATATGGTGGGATCCAGTCACCACGCCCCGAGTTTTTATGATAATAAGGGCTGATCGTTAATAGTGATGTGGGCGAAATTGCATATTCAAACTTTAAATAACCTAAGGTATTTTCACGTAGCGTCCCCCAACCTTCGGCAAACATTTGATCAAAATGCGGAACCCCTGTCCAGTTCCACGTTAATTGATCCCAATTTGGTGTTTGCTCAAATTGTTCAATACTCACGCTGTTGTAGTTAGTTTCGCTTACATCGTCGTAAGATAAGCGTCCGGTTAGGGTTAAATCGTTAAAATTAGATACAAACTTAAGCTCAGCATGTTGGTTGTCTTTACCGCCATTACTTCCCGAGCCAATCCAACGGCTGGTGTCGGTTTGCGAGTAGCTTACGTATGCTTGGGTATTATCAAAAACAGTGCCTGTTTCGTGCTTAATATAATAACGCGAGGCGTCGTGGCTGCCCGATGTATAGGCAAACGTAGTGCCTTTTTCGTGACTGGGATCTTTACTTACAAAATTAAATGTACCGCCTAGCGCTTCCAGCGATGCCGATTTAATATCAGACGTACCTTGGCCTACTTCAACTGTAGCCAGGTTTTCGCTGTCTAGGTAACGGTTAGCTTTAGCGCCGCCACCGTAATTAGAGCCACCATTGGGTATGCCATCTACTGTCATCCCTAATTGCTGTTGGTTACCGTCAATACTAAAACCACGCATTGTAATTGTGGTAGACCAGTCGTCACCACCAAATGCATCACCTTCGTTTATGCTAATACCCGGTAAATTATCAATCACCGACAATATACTTGCTACCGAACTTTGTTGCTCAAGCATTGCAGGCTCAATAACGTTGTTAGCGTAGCTGGTAGGCTTAGCGACTACGGTTATTTCTTCTATAGTTTTGTCGTTTGCATAAACAGATGTTGATACAGCCATGGCTATAGCCATGCTCAAAAGCGATTTGTTTTTTAAAGCGTACATTGTTGTCCCGTTTAGTTTTAATTATTAAAAATTAATTATTATGAAAACGGGAGCAGTATGAGTTTTAAATATGACAACGGGGATGAACTTTATTTACATAAAAATTAAACAAATATGGGAAATTTATGGCAGGAATATGTACAAAAAAAGACAACCCAAAAGTAAGCTTATGGGTTGTCTTAAAAATCGTTTTAAATAATTATAAAACTAATAGTTACACCAGCTCGCTAAGCATATCGGCATTGTATTCTACCAGCGGTTGATTATTACTAATTTTGCTTATGTAGTCTGGGTTTGCAATAAGTGGGCGACCAATGGCAATTAAGTCAAACTTAGCGTCGTTAATCGCCTCTTTTGCTGTCTCAAAACTATAGCTACCCACACCTACTAACGTACCTTTGTAGCCTGCGCGTAAAAACTCAGAGGTGTTTTTGCCTTCAAGCGAGTCAAAACGCATGCTGTCGTCAAAAATTCCACCATGTAAGTAAGCAAGATCTTTTGTGTCTAATTCAGCTAACAAATAATCAAATACGGCTTTGTCGCGGCTATCCTCGGTCATATTAAAATAAGCACCCGGCGTTACACGAATAGCGGTACGTTCGTTTCCAACGACAGCAATAACTGCGTCGGTTACTTCAAGCGCAAAACGCGCCATGTTCTCAGGCGTTTGGCCGTATTCATCATTGCGCTCATTTGCTGCATAATGTAAAAACTGATCAATTAAATAACCGTTAGCACCGTGAATTTCTATGCCATCGAAGCCTGCTTCTATTGCGTTTTCGGCTGCTTTTGCGTAATCGGCTACTAAGCTTTTAATATCATCTGTGGTTGCCGCTTTTGGCGTAATGTAAGTAAGCTCACGCATGCGCGGAACTGTCCCTTCTACACCAATTGCTGATGGCGCAAGTACATCGCCATCAAAAAAGTGTGGATGAGCAACACGGCCAACATGCCAAAGCTGGGCAAATATTTTGCCCCCATTGGTATGTACTGCGTCGGTTACTTTTTTCCAGCCCTGAATTTGCTCACTAGTAAATAAACCCGGCGTATTAGGATAGCCTTGCGCGTCTGGGCGAATAATTGTCGCTTCGCTAATAATTAACCCTGTATCTGCACGGCGCGCGTAGTAGTCAACCATAGCTTGGGTTGGCACTAGGTTATCATCAGCCATACTGCGCGTTAACGGCGCCATTAATACGCGGTTTTTAAGCTCAATTGTGCTGTTTAATTTATACGGGGCAAGTAAATCAATCGACATTGTGGATCCTTTGTGTGGGAATGGCTAAGCACTAAATGCTCAACCTAAATAGCAAGTATGGTGTGTAAATGCGGCCATTTGGTAAACATTCAAGGGTATTTTTGAATGAACGCTCAAATTAATAATAAAACTTATACTTACAGAGCCGTAAATTAGATCTATATAGGGTAAATTAAATAATAACTTTTCACCACACTGTCATATAACTCGATATACTTACACTTAATACCAAGCCATAAACTTAGAGTAAGCAAATTATGACAACAGCAAATAACACAGAACAACACGACGTAATTTTAGGCCTTGGTGCCAAAAAACGACTCGCTTTTATGTTTGAAACCACACAGCAATTTAAACAAGTATGGATTTTAAACGATGACGATGGCTGCGTTATGCTCACCAACGAAGATGACGACTGCGTACCCGTATGGCCAACTCGCGAGTTTGCACAAGCATGGGCCACTGGCGAATGGGAAGGTTGTACGCCTAAAGCTATTCCCACACAAGATTGGATAAACCGCTGGACACCCGGCTTAGAAGACGACGACTTACTTATTGCCGTTTTTCCAACCGAAGACGACGACGGCACTATACTGTTTCCGGATGAGTTTGATACACAATTAAAAATGCCAAAGAAAAAATATTAAGCACTTTCCCTCAAAACAGTAAAGCCATGCTCACAATAATGGTTTTACTGTTTTATACAGCCCCTTTGCAATTGCGGCCCTTATTAAATACTCGCTTTATATTACTAAGCTATAAATTTCCATCCAATTAAATCGCCCGCTAAATAGCATAATATTGTAACTATTAATGACCAACACGCCCTAAAAATTAAAATAAAATATACATTTTAAATAATTATTAACTATATTTTTAAATACAATAAATTATGGTTTTTTTAATCGCTAACTTTTAGCCAAATAACGTCGGCAAACCGATTTAAAGCAATAGGAAAATGGTTTTTCAGGCGTATAATCCACACACTTTTATACCCTAGGGTCAAATTATGTTTCAACTCCGTCTCATTACTATTTTAAGCGCTATCTTAGCGCTATTTGCTTGCTCTGAGCCAGTACCTGAACCAGCTAAACAAACAACCGCTAAAACCACTGCTGTTGAAAAAGCAACCAGCCAAAATGCAACTAGCATTACTACAAAAGCAACGGCCGAACCACAATCAGATATACAAAAAGCGCTAAGCAATGCGCCAGTAATTACTAACCTATCAGCAAGCCACCCAAACACCTTATCAACGCCAAATATTAACGATTTAGATAATAGCCCTGAATCTGATTTAATTCGTTACGGGCGTTTATTAGTTATCGATACCTACCGCCAATTACCCGAAAACGTTAATAACAAACTAAACTGTAGTTCTTGCCACCTAAACGAAGGCCGCGTAGCTAACGCAGCCCCTTATGTAGGTATGAACGTGGTTTATCCTAAGTTTCGTAGCCGTAATGCTAAAATAAACACTATTGAAGATCGTATTAATGGCTGTTTTCAACGCTCAATGAACGGCCAACCATTAATAACCGACTCTACACAAATGCAAGCTATGGTCAGCTACATGAACTTTTTATCGCAAGACATAAAAACAAAAGATGACTTAAAAAGTAATAATGGTTTTATAGCAATTAACAAAGACCTAGAGCCAAACGCAGAAAATGGCAAAACATTGTATACACAGCACTGTGCAAGCTGCCATCAAATGGACGCCAAAGGTTTATACCCTAGTGGCACTTATATGTTCCCAGCAGTAGCAGGCGACAACTCATTTAATGACGGCGCAGGTATGGCACGTACTTATACCGCAGCTGCATTTATAAAAGGCAACATGCCACTTGGCCAAGAAGGTATTTTAACTGACCAAGAAGCCGTTGATATTGCATTTTACTTTAGCCACCTAGCACGTCCAGCATTTGCCGCTAAAGCAAACGACTGGCCTGAAGGCGGCGCACCAAAAGACGTACGCCGTTAATAGTATTAACCACGGTTAAATAATAAAACCAAAAAGCCAGTTGGATTAACCCACTGGCTTTTTAATAACATATATAATTTTATTACAGGCACAAAAAAGGACGTCATGAGACGTCCTGATATTGAATAATGGTGGAGGGAGAGGGATTCGAACCCTCGTTAGGGATTAACCTAAACACACTTTCCAGGCGTGCGCCTTCAGCCACTCAGCCATCCCTCCACGGCGTTGCTACATACTAGGTAGTGCAACAAGCGCGCTATAGTATGAAATAGCCGCCATAGGTGCAAGGCATTTTTAGTTTTGAGCTTTTAACTGCTCACTTATCATTCATATTTTTTATGCTGTGCACAAAAAACGGCTATGCGGGTGGCATAACCGTTTTTTAAGCGTTAACTTAACGTGCGTTTTTATATTCGTTAATTTTACTTTGCCATTGTGGCGGTAAAATCAAGCATGCGGTTAAGTGATTTAAGTGCGCCTTCGCGTAAGTCCATGTCAACAAACACTTCTTTACCTTTGGGGTCTATCAGAGCTTCTTCAATCGCTTTTAAGCCGTTCATTGCCATCCAAGGGCAATGCGCACATGTTTTACATGAAGCGCCTTCACCAGCAGTTGGAGCGGCAAAGAATTCTTTGTCTGGGCATAGTTGCTGCATTTTATAAAAAATACCGCGGTCAGTTGCTACAATAAACTTTTTGTTGCTCATTGTTTGCGCTGCTTTTATTAACTGGCTGGTTGAACCAACCGCATCAGCAAGGGCAACAATTTCCTCTGGCGACTCTGGATGTACGAGTACGCCCGCATCTGGGTGCAGCGCTTTCATGTCTTTTAGGGCTTTAGTTTTAAACTCGTCATGAACGATACATGCACCATTCCACATGATCATATCAGCGCCGGTATTCTTTTGAATATAGCTACCTAGGTGCTTGTCTGGGCCCCAAATTATTTTTTCACCTAGTTCATCTAAGTGCTCAACAATTTCCAGTGCACACGATGAGGTTACAATCCAATCTGCACGCGCTTTTACTGCGGTAGAAGTATTTGCATACACTACTACTGTGCGGTCGGGGTGCTGATCGCAAAACGCTGAGAATTCATCTACCGGGCAACCTATGTCTAACGAACAAGTCGCTTCGAGCGTTGGCATAACCACGGTTTTGTTAGGCGTTAATATTTTTGCGGTTTCACCCATAAAACGCACACCCGCTACAATGATCATGTCGGCATCGTGGCGTGTACCAAAACGCGCCATTTCTAGCGAGTCGGCAACGCAGCCGCCGGTTTCTTCGGCTAGTGCTTGTATTTCAGGATCGGTATAGTAATGGGCAACTAATACGGCATTTTTTTCTTGCAGTAGTTGCTTTATACGTGCTTTGTATTCGCCTTGTTCGTTTTGTGTTAACGGTGCTGGCTTAGGAGGGAAAATATAGCCTTCAGGCATAATAGTTTGAGCTAGACTCATGTTCTCGACCACTTCATCTATATTGCATTAATTACGATGAATTATACGAGAATATAAAGCTAAATAACAGCTATCTGCTCAAGGTGTTTATAAATAAAAAGTTGAAGTTTTAAAAAGACGCTATTAAGAAGGGATTGTCTAAAAATGGTGGGGCATGATGGATTTGAACCATCGACCAATTGATTAAAAGTCAACTGCTCTACCAACTGAGCTAATGCCCCCCTTTGATAACTAATTAGCAAGGCTGCTAGTTAGTTGATTGCGTAAATCCGCCGACTAATACTTTACTTTCACTGCTCATAGAATGGTGGGGCATGATGGATTTGAACCATCGACCAATTGATTAAAAGTCAACTGCTCTACCAACTGAGCTAATGC
>NZ_JAATTW010000037.1:0-34425 GCF_013414205.1 Pseudoalteromonas sp. MIP2626 | reverse complement strand
TAGCGAAACTAATTACGGATTATTCACGATCATTTAGATCGGTCAACCGATCAATTAACCTTAACTGATCGGCATTACACTAAAAAGTGCGCATTAATTATCTGAGCTATTAAATTATGCCGATATTTTACATAGCTATAACAGATTAATTGTCACATCCAGTCAGCATTACGAATAACCCCAACAGCTAAGCCTTCAATATTAAAAGATTCGTTTTCAAGATCCACTTCTATCGACGAAAATTCTTTATTTTCAGCATGCAATAATACTTTTTTGCCTGCTTTTTCTAAGCGTTTTACCGTTACATCGTCATCAACGCGGGCAACAATAACTTGGCCATTTTCGGCAACTTGAGTGCGATGAACAGCCAGTAAATCACCATCCATAATACCAATATCTCGCATGCTCATACCATTTACACGCAATAAAAAATCGGCAGCGGGTTTAAACATTAACGGGTCAATTTTACAATGGCTCTCAACATGTTGTTGCGCCAAAATAGGTTCGCCGGCAGCTACACGGCCTATTAACGGTAAACCAAGTTGTTCTGGTTCATCTTCTTCAATAAGTTGAATACCACGGCTAGCGCCTGGTTTCATTTTAATAGCGCCTTTTTTAGCCAGCGCTTTTAAATGCTCTTCTGCTGCATTAGCACTTTTAAAGCCTAATGTTTGTGCAATTTCTGCGCGTGTAGGAGGCATACCAGTGTCTTTAATAAACACTTTAATAAGTTCGAGTATTTGCGCTTGGCGGTTAGTTAATGGTCGCATACAACTGGTTTTCCATACAGTACATTTAACTGTGAGTATATACAGTTATCTGAAAATCGCAAATTTAAATTACTCCTCGCCTTTGCTGCCAAAGGTGGCATTGGTCTAAGCTTAAAATTACCAAGTAAATTACAGATAAAATTACGCAGATCACGATAGTGTTCGTTTTACGTTACATTAATTACATAACTACTAAGTTGTTGCTGTTATTAAAAATTAGTTAGCTATCGTTTTTGTAATGGGCCTTAACTTCATCAATGTGAATTAACGGAGAGTGTTATGAATATCACTGTAGCGGTAATAATTAACGGTCCTAAACGTAAAGTATGGGCGGCAATAACTGACATCGAAAACAGTGCCAATATGCTGTCTGGCATTATTGATGTAAAAATAATCGAGAAGCCACCACAAGGGCTAGTGGGCCTAAAATGGTTAGAAACACGAAAAATTTTTGGTAAAGCAGCCTCAGAAACCATGTGGATCACCGAAGCTGTTACTAATGAATACTATTGCACTCGCGCAGAAAATGGCGGGGCAGTTTATACCACTAAGCTGTCACTTACCGCCGCCGAACCTAGCACCTGTTTAACCATGACTTTTTCTGATAGATCTGAGTCTATTTGGGTAAAAATGATCTCTGCAGTGATAGGTTTTTTTCTTAAAAGTTCGATGCGTAAAATGCTAAAAAAAGATCTCGATGAAATTAAGCACTATGTAGAAAGCAAAAAGTAGCACTGTATTACCATGCAGTAGCTGCACTAATTTGGCTATCATATCGCCATGAAAAATCGTATTATCGGTTATCGTTTTCAACCTTTAAAGGAGTAACAATGAGTATTTGGCATCAACCTATTACTTTAGCGTTTTGTAAGCAGTTAGACCAAGGCATAAATGGCCAAGGTACACTGATGAAAACCATGGGGATTGAAATAACTGAAATTGGTGATGATTACTTAGTTGCCACTATGCCAGCAATTCCTGCGCACCATAACCCTATAGGCATGGTGCATGGCGGAGCAAACGTGGTTTTAGCCGAAAGTGTTGCCAGCTACGCGGCTAATTTTGTGGTCGACTTCACTAAATTTTATTGTGTAGGGCAAGAGATCAGTGCCAGCCATTTAAAAGCCTCGCGTAATGGCACCTTAACCGCCACCGCAAAAGCGTTTCATATTGGCAAGCGTAGCTCAGTATGGGAAATAAAAATAACGAATAGTCGCGGCGAGCTTTGCTGCGTATCAAAAATGACCGCAGCTGTTGTAGAGCGCAAAGGCTAAGGCTATTTTTCTAGCGGGTAAATAGTAATTTCCATGCCTGCACCAATTGCCGATATACGTAATAATGTATCGGCGTGCAGCGCTTGGTTAAAACACTTTGGCGAAGTGCCCGATTCAAAACCAATATCAAAGGTACGGCGCGAACAACTCAACCATTGCTTAAGTGCAGCCCGCGAGCATGACTCTACTAACTCACATAAGTGGTTAATTGCTTTATCCGGTGAAGATATTTCGCCTGTTACTTCTATACGCGCTAACTGACGGTATTCGTCTTTATCATAATGTAAAATAGTGGCGATTTTTTTTAGGTCAGCTACAAGCACGCTAATATCTTGCTTTGACTCAAGCTCTAGGTCTACATTTAAAAATTGAATTTCCGACATTGTCTGCTGTTTATCCTCTAATTAGTTCGCTGTAAACTTTAACGCAGTTTTACGCTTATACCAAATCAACTCTGCAATATTCACCTTTTTATATAAATAGTCGGCTATTTTTACGCATTTATTGACGCTTTACTTACTCTTATTTCACGAATAAAAAATATTTAAGCACCAAAAGCTCACTATTATAAAAGTGCTGAGCTAGCTCCATAAAAATAGCTAGCTACTCGCATTTAAAATTTAACCACTATTTTTATTCTAAATGTTTAAATCGACTTAAGTGCTGCTTTAACATTTGGTTTTCAGCAATCAACTCATCCCGTTCATCCAATAATTGTAAAACCAAAGCAATAGCAGACCAATCTAACGATAAGTCATGCTGAATACGCGCAGCCTTTTTAACTAAGATCACTGTTGATACCGTAAATTGCCATTCTGTAACGCGCTCGCCCTCAATAGGAATAGCAATGCTGTGCTCAACCAATTCATATAATATGGCTTCGCTAATATCACTACTCACACACAATTCTTGGCTAGTGAGTAAATTGCCTTGTGGTGCCTCGATAATTTTCATTATGACTTGCTCCAATTGCTACGGGGGTCAAAATGGGCTTTTTCGGCCAGCTCTTGCCAAAGCTTTTTGCTAACATCATCACTCAATGCTGGATTAACAATTTTAATCACAGCAAATAAGTCACCTTTGGCTTTTTTACTAATTAACCCTTTACCTTTAATGCGTAAACGTTGACCCGATTGACTATTAGCTGGAATAGTTAGTTGGATTTTTCCGGCTAATGTAGGTAAATTTATTTTAGTGCCCAAAGCAGCTTCCCATGGTGCAAGAGGTACCACTATGTTTAGGTTATGCCCCTCAACGTCAAATAATGGATGAGGCACTAAGCGAATTTGCAAATACAAATCGCCATTAGGGCCATTTGCCGAACCTAATCCACCTTGGCCTTTTAAGCGAATGCGTTCGCCATTAACCGAGCCTGCAGGAATTTTAACTTTAAGCGATTTTTTAACTTCAGATACACGGCCACTACTGTCTCGCTGCGGCAGCATAAACTCAATTGGTTTAACGGTATCGACTAACGTTTCTTCAAGAAATACCGGGAATTCAATTTCCACATCTTGTCCTTTTTGCGCACGAGCGCCACCAGTTCTGCCCTGCCCGCCATGGTTAAACCCACCTGCGCCGCCAAACATTGAATTTACAAAATCAGAAAACTCCTGATCGGCTTGGGGATCACCTTGCTGATAATGGTTTTGTGACGAGCCATAGCTACCGCCATAATTTGCTTGCTGCTGAGCACGGTTTTGTTGATTACGACGTAACACATCGTATTTAGCGCGCTCTTCTTTGTTGTGAATAACTTCGTAAGCTTCACCTATCTCTTTAAACTTTTCCTCGGCTTGAGGTTCTTTACTTACATCTGGATGATATTTTCTAGCTAGCTTTTTGTAAGCTACCTTAACCGCTTTATAGTCTGCATCGGGCGATATTCCGAGCACGGCATAATAATCTACAAATTTCATTCGCAATCCCACTCACAAACTTATGAGCTTTCACCATACTCTTTAAGTAACAACTTTTGTTTATTTAAACAACAATTTAAAGTAGATAACCTGAGCTCCGGATAATAAAACTAAATATAACTATGATTCAATACGTTAGTAAATCTCTTAACCAGAGCTAAGGTTAAATACTAAAGAACGGTAAATATGGCTTTAAGTAAACTTTATCTTTTAGCTTCAAGTCATTAAACTAGCCGCTCCTGTAGTTCACGTATGTGATGGATATGACTCGATTTATTTTAGCCTTGTTGGCTTTTTTTGTATGCTTTTCGCTATCGGCTGAAGAATTCACTCGGTTTTCAACCGCTAAAAGACACCTAATTAAAACCCTCCCTAGTAATGCTAAAAGTATTTACTGTGGCTGCGATATAAAAAAACAGGGTAAAAAACTAGTTCCCGACCCCACTAACTGTGGTTATGTGCCACGCAATACACATACCCGCTCAGGTAACGTAAATGCACGCGCTTTACGCATAGAATGGGAGCATATTGTGCCTGCCTGGGAGTTTGGCCACCAATTACAATGCTGGCAAGATGGCGGGCGTAAAAACTGCCGTAAAGTAAGTGCTAAGTTTAGAAAGATGGAAGCCGATATAAACAACTTAGCTCCTGCTATTGGTGAAATTAACGCAGATCGTTCTAATTATCGATTTGGAATGCTTAGTGAAAGCGCCACCCAATACGGTCGCTGTGAAGTTAAAGTTAACTTTAAACAACGAGTAATAGAGCCTCCTTTTTATGCCCGTAAACAAATAGCCGACGCTTATGCCTATATGCAAAAAACTTACGGCTTAAAAATATCAAATAAACAACAGCAGTTATTTAATGCTTGGCAACAACAAGCGTATGCCGCGCAAACCAATACCAAAAAGCTTTAATTTAAAGGTATTAGGAGCCAGTTTAATATTTAACCTGAACTCTGGTTAAGAGATTTACTAACGTATTGAATCATAGTTATATTTAGCTTTATTTTCTCTAGCCAGAGATTTCCAGTGAAAACAAGGCGAATTTACGCGTCAATAGCTGGCCTATTGCAAGTAAATTCAACGCAGTTAGCGCTGAAAATAGCTGCTTGAGATAGGTTTATTATCCGGAGTTCAGGTTATTTAACGGCACAAAAAAGCGCGCTATTGAAGTAATGCCCAATAGCGCGCTTTTTTAATTGAGTTTTATTCTATAAATATTATAGATCTTGATGCGGGCCAAAAATTTCGTAATGAATGTGTCCGTTATTAACGCCTAATTCTAGCAGTTGTTTTTTCACAAAGGCCATAAAATTAGCGGGTCCACACAAGTAAAAGTCGCCGTTGCTCAGTGGCAATTGCGCTTGTACTGCGTGTAAATCCATAAAACCGGTAAAATCAGCTCCTACATCGCCTTGATTAAACCAAGTCATGGTTTGTAAGCGCGGGTAAACAGTGCTTAGTTCATTTAAATAATTAGCAAATGAGTGCTGCTGAGTATTTTCGCAAGCATGCAAATACATAATATTTTGATTAGCAGTATCGCTTAATAGCGTCTCTAACATTGCTACCATTGGCGTTTGCCCAACACCCGCTGAAATAAGCACAGCAGGGCTGGTGTTATTTCGTAAAAAGAAATCCCCTGCAGGCGGATATAGCTCTACTATTGCGCCTTGCTCTAGTGAGTGTAAATGGTTAGACACCATGCCAGGGTTTGGTAATAACTCTTTTTTAACGCTAATACGGTAGTTTTTACCATTACTTTTTTGCGAAATAGAATACTGGCGGATCTCTTCATATTCACTAGCCTCTGGCTTAACTTTAATACCTAAATATTGACCCGGTTTATGGGCAATTACTGCCTCGCCATCAACTGGCGTAAGCGTAAAGCTAGTTACCAGCTCTGACTCAGCCTGCTTATTAGTTATTGCAAACTGACGTGTGCCTGCCCAACCGCCTAAGTTATTTTTGCTGTGCTCGTATAAAGCAGCTTCCTCAGTTATACAAATATCAGCAAGTACGCCATACGCTTCACGCCAAGCATATTCAACATCTGGCGTGAACTGCTCAGGAATAAGCTCTTTCAGCGTGCCAATTAAATGTGCACCAACAATTGGGTAGTGCTCCGGCAAAATATTTAAACTAGTATGTTTATGGTTAATACGCCCAAGTGCCGCTTTTAACACCTCTAAATTATCAATGTTTTGTGCATAAGCAGCCAATGCGTTAAATAATGCAAATTGCTGACGGCCGGTATCTTGGTTACTCATATTAAAAATATTTTTAAGCTCAGGATTATGACTAAATAAACGCTTGTAAAAATGATCAGTAACAACCGTACCTGCCTCTGCTAATAAAGGAACAGTACTTTTAACAATTTCAATAGTTTTATCAGATAACATCTAGGTTTTCCTACGTGTGAATAATACCCAATTAATAAAATAGGTATAGGTTAACCACGACGCCCATCAACACGACGCTGTGTTAAAATAGGTGTGCAGTGAATTAAAAATAATAAAAAGGCAATTAGCCACAGCCCAGCACTTAGCTGCCAAGCTAGGTGTGGCCCAATAACAAAAGGCAGTAAAGAACGAGTAATCCCAGCCACTAACACTAAAGCAAAAGCAACCGCCATATAATGTGGAATAGTCAAAGAGCGCCCGGTATGCCCATGAGATACGCGTGTCATCATGGCTAAAATCATCATCCCTATGGTACTTATGGTAATGAGGTGTAATGCATCTTTAAATAAAATAACACTGCTGTAAAAACTCACGGCTACCAGCATTAAACCTACACCTAGTGCCAAGTACGAAAAATGCAAAGACCATAACAAAGGAACTTTAAGTACGTTTTTATCCCACCAATAAAAACTACGGATTAAATGCAGCACAGCAACAACAGCAAGTGCCCAGCCTGGGTTTAGCTGATTAAAAAATAACTGGCTAAGAAAAAACACCGCAATACTAAAAACGCTCATATACAGTAATACTGAGTCAACGTTAGCTGTACGTACCTGCGCTGTTAAACCAAGGCCTTTACTGGTAAAAAATGGCAATACACGCCCTGCTACTATGCCAATTAATAAGGTCATCAGTAATACTGCTGTATCAACAATGGCGAGCGCAAACTGCATGTTTTGTTCAATCAGCAGGGCCAAGTAAACAATATTTAACGTACACAGCGCCGCTAATAGCACTAAAAATTGATAGTTATTTTTGCTTTTAGCGGTTAATAACATATTAGCTAATGCTGCAATAACACCTAGCCACCATGTGAGCTGTAACACTAACACCGCATATAAATTAAATTGTGCAAAAGCAGGCAAAGACACAAAAAATGCGCCTCGCGCCCCAAGCCATAGCAGCGTTAATAGCATTAACTTTTTGCCACTAATGCTAGGTACTCCAGTCCAAGTTTGCGCGGCGGTAAGTAAAAAACCCACTGCAACAACACCTGCAAAACCAAATAACATTTCATGGGCATGCCATAATGTAGCGGGGATTGTTAACTGCCAAGTTGCACTACCCGTTAAAATTAATAACCAGTAGCCTATTGAACTAAAAGCCAACAAGCCTGCGGCTAAAAAATAGGGTCTAAATGGCAGCATCCATACTGACCACTGCGTTATTTGGTAAAAGCGAATATTAGCCGGTACCGGCTGAGATAAATTAATAGGTCGCATTAACGAACTTCCTTCCCCATGCCATGCAGTGCGATACAACGCAGCACATAGCTAATTTTTAAAATAGCAGCAATAACAATAGTGCTAATATGTGCCGAAATTTGCACCGGTATAGAAAAGTAATCGGCAAAAGGGTAGCTAATTAAAATACTGGTTATTAGTAATGCACAACTAGCTGCTAATAATGAGTTTGCCACTAGCAGTAGTTTTTTCAGTAAACAAGCTGTCTCAATTTTGTAGCTTGGATTATGTATAACCAAGGTGTTCATAACGGCCTCAACAACTAATGCACTTAACTACCTATTACACTTATCGTGCCAATAAAATAAACATATATATTTCAATGAACTAACTTATCCATCTTTGCTTTTTATGTCTTTATGACCTACCATAAATCAAACCAAAAAACACATAAGAGTCATTTTGACATGAGCAGCGCAATTAACTTCACTGCCGTAGCGGTAAAGCTGGCTCAAAGCACATTAGATAAAAACTGTTTTGAGCAATTACTTACTGTCCTTGAAACAGTGATTGCCAGTGATGCCAGCGCACTGCTTGAGCTACAAGGTGAGCAGCTCAAGCCACTTGCAATTAAAGGCTTAATGCCAGATAGCCTGGGGCGGCGTTTTAAGCTTAGTGAGCATCCGCGCTTAGAAGCTATTTGTAATACTCAGCAACCACTGCAATTTGCCCATGACTGTCCATTGCCCGATCCGTACGACGGCTTACTACTAGCAAAAACTGGCGACATTCCGGTACATGCTTGCTTAGGTTTACCCCTATTTTATCAACAACAGTTATTAGGTGTGATTACGTTTGACAGCCTAAATGCCAATGCCTTTAACGCTATTAGTGCGCAAACGCTTAGCACCTTACAAACGCTATGCAGCGCACATTTTAAAACGGCATTACAGCTGGCTCATTACAAATTACATGCACAGCATTCTAGCGCCTTAGTGCAAGAGCTTAACCGCGAAGCACTCACCCGTGATGGCGGCGAAATTATTGGTCAAAGCTCAGCAATACAAGCACTTAAAAATGATATAAAACTTGTCGCCGCCTCTAATTTTAGTGTGTTAATTTTAGGCGAAACCGGCGTAGGCAAAGAGCTGGTTGCACGTAATATTCATTTACACTCGAAACGCAGTGAGCAGCCACTTATTCATTTAAACTGTGCTTCGCTTGCTGAAAATCTCGCCGAAAGTGAGTTTTTTGGCCATGCTAAAGGCGCTTTTACTGGGGCGGATCATGCGCGCCAAGGTAAGTTTCAGCTAGCGCACGGTGGTACTTTATTTTTAGACGAAATAGGCGAGCTACCACTGGTACTACAAAGTAAATTGCTACGGGTATTACAAAGTGGCGAAATACAAACAGTAGGCGAAGACGAAGTGAAATATGTTGATGTGCGGGTTATTGCTGCTACTAATCGTAATTTAAAAAAAGAAGTAGCCGAAGGACGCTTTAGAGCCGATTTATACCATAGATTAAGTGTCTACCCGCTAACGGTAGCGCCGTTACGCCAGCGTGAAAACGATGTGGTTTTATTAGCTGGTTTTTTTGTTGAGCAAACCGCACGAAAATTAGCAATAAAACAACTTAAGTTAAGTGTCGATGCACAATTATTGTTAACCCAATATCAGTGGCCGGGTAACGTACGGGAGCTAGAGCATGTAATTAGCCGCGCAGCACTAAAGGCCAAACAAAGCCAATGGCAACAAGCCATTATTACCATAAAGCCCGAGCACTGTGAGCTAAACCTTAGTGCGAGTAATACAACACAGTTATCATTACCTGCTAGTACCACAAACACCACCACTGGCAGTAGCACTAACATAGCAGAGCAAAATTTATCACTTAAGCAAGCAACCGATACCTTTACCCATCATTTAATTAGTCAGCAGCTTGAGCAACATAATTATAACTGGGCAAGTGCAGCACGCACCTTAAAAGTAGACCGTGCAAACTTAGTTCGCTTGGCTAAACGCTTAGGTATTTCAGTCAAAAAGTCGCTATAAAATAGCTATAAAATCGTCAGTTCATCTAAGTTAGGGGCTTTACAGCAAGTAGCCCCCAGCAGAGCAGCAAGCGATTGATAGTGCGGCGAAAAATACAGTAACACTTCACAATGCAGTCCACTTTTTGCGTAATATTTAACGTAAAGTGGTGCGTTGGTAGCCATTGCTAGCTGTTTTATTTTAGCCAGCTCTGCATCTGCAAACATAGCATCACCTAAGTTTTTATAATGCCACATTAGCTTGCTTTATTGGTTTGAAAATAGGTTTTTAACAATTGGCTAAACGCCTGTACCTTTGCGGTACGATGCACCAAATGATGCGTTACTAGCCATATATCAGTACACCAGATTAATTCATTAGATAAAATGGGTACTAAATTAGCGTATTGAGCCGCAACATTGTGCTGTAACCCACCAATTCCTAAGCCTTTAATTACAGCACGCGTAGCTTCTGAGGTTTCTGACACACGCAGTTTTATTTGCGGCGCTGCAATATGCTGATCTACCCATTCAAAATACGGCACCCGCGCATTAAAGCCCGCCACGCCAGAAATAAAGTTATGTTGCTGTAAATCACTCAGCGATTTAGGCATACCATATTTATTAATATATCGCTGATTAGCATATAAACCCGAGTTAAGCTGAGCCAAATGCTGTGCAATATAGTCGCCTTCATCGGGCCTTGGCCCTGCACGTACGGCAATGTGCGCCTGACCGTGATCGAGCCGTAAACGCTTTTGCTCTAAAATCATCTCAAGCTGCACTTGTGGATGTAGCGCCTGAAATTGCTCGCACACATCGCCAAGCACATCCATAAAGCCACTAACCGTGGTTAACAGTAAACTGCCGCGCAGTGTGCTATCAGCCGCAGCAATATCATTATGTAACTGCTCAAGAGAGCTGTCGATCACTTGTGCGGTACTAAACAGCTTAGCGCCTGTTTCTGTTGCTTTATAGCCACGAGCATGGCGATGAAACAAACGTGTGTTTAAGTTTTTTTCAAGATTATTAATTCGCCTAAGCACTGTACTATGGTGCACATTAAGCGCCTCTGCCGCCGCAGTTAAGGTACCTAAACGTGCAACCTCAAAAGCCACTTTAACATCTTGCCAATCTTCAAACTTAACCGCCATACTGTGCCACCTTAAACTTATGTGCATATACGCACATAAGTGTTGCGTTTATTCGGGTTTTCTTCAAGTCATTTTTTGGTAAAGTAGCCCCATATTATCTACATTAACCTGAACTCTGGTTAAGAGATTTACTAACATATTGAATCATCGTTATATTTAATTTTATTTTCTCTAGCCAGAGGTTTTCAGTGAAAACAAGGCGAATTTACGCGTCAATAGCTGGCCTATTGCAAGTAAATTCAACGCAGTTAGCGCTGAAGACAGCTGCTTGAGATAAGTTTATTATTCGGAGATCAGGTTACATTAGCCCGAACTTTGATTAAGTGATTTACTAACACATTAGCAGGATAAACCATGACAGCACCAAAAATTATTGCTTTAGCAGGTAGTTTACGTAAAGACAGCTTTAATCAACAACTGATCAATGAAGCAGCACGCTTTGCATTAGAAAGTGGTGCAGAAGTAGAAATAATTAAACTTGCCGATTTAAATATCCCACTTTTTAATCAAGATATTGAAGCGCAAGGTACTCCTGCCGATGTGCAGCTGTTAAAAGAGAAGTTACGTGCTGCAGATGGTATTTTATTAGCCAGCCCTGAATACAATGGCTCTATTACTGCAGCGCTTAAAAATGCAATCGACTGGGCTTCTCGCACAGAGCAAGGTGCAGTACCTGCTTTTCGCAATAAAGTAGTGGCGTTATTTGCCGCATCGCCTGGTGGATTAGGTGGTCTACGTGGCTTAAACCACGTACGTGATATTTTAAGTGGTATTGGCTCATTAGTACTTGCCGATCAGCTAGCGGTTCCAGCTGTGCATACTGTACTCGATGAAAACGGCCAAATTAATAACCCAAATACAGCAGAACAAGTGTCGGCATTAGCGCAACAATTAGTAACCGTTGCCAGCAAGCTTAGCTAACTAGCTAACACTCTATTTTGTCGCCGCAATTTTTGCGGCGATAAAATCTACATGAGTTACATATAACAAGCCTGCCACTTTACGTATTACGTACTCTTCTTGCGGATCAATCTCACCATCGGCATAGGCCAAGCGCCATAACAGCTCTATTATTTCAATGCGCTGCGCCGCACTACAATGTTGGTTAATTTGTTTTGAAAACTGAAAATAATCTGTCGCGCTATCCACGCTACTGTTTGCATTATTTAGCAGCTCGTTTACGTCGGCATCGTTTAATGCAAAATAGCGTTTTAAGGTAGTTGTTAGAGTATGTTGTTCATTATCATCTAACTTAGCATCTGCGCGCATTACCTCAATTAATAATGCAGCAACCGCTGTTTTTAAATCATGCTCTTGCATACTTGGCTGTTGCTCATCGAATACAGAAAAAAGTTGTTTTATTTGTTTGAACATCACACTTTCCCTTATTGGGTGTTAAACTTAATATAAATAAATAGCGCTTAATACTGATAGTATTAATGGGTATAAAGTTCGCAAATTAAAGGAATTATTTATGCAAGGATTAAACATTAGCTTAGTTATTGGCAGTGCTTTGCTAGCTTGTTCAAGCGTAGGCACAGCTTTTGCCGAACAAGCAAAAACAGAAAAACTCTACGACTTTGATAATAAAGTACATTATTACCAAACAAAACTCGACGATGATAACTATAAAATAGAGATCCAGTCAGACGATTACAAACACTTTGCAAATCAGAGTGTATTTTTACTACGCCATGCTAATCGCTTGTGCCTTAATAAAACATTTATGCTTAAAGTGCTGGATGGCGTGCAAGAGTACGAAAGTATGCCTACTAACCCTAGAGCTTACCAACCAGCATTAAGTGTTTTACTACAGTGCGAAGATGAATAATTTTAGTCTGTGTATCCCCAAGGGGCTGCTGGCGGAGTGATGGGTTTAGTTAAATCAAAATCCACTTTAAATTCGCGGCCTTGACGAATTAAACGATAAGTAAATACCTCAGGATAAATATACATTTGCCAAGTATTACCTACCGACTGTGCTATCCCTTGTGCAACAAATAATTCTTTTGAATATTGATCGGCAGGAAACGACTGCATTTGTGCAAAGCCAGCATCATTTGTATGCCCGCCATACATAGTTGAGATGTCGTTAGAACCATTTTTATGGCGATGGTCGTGCTTTAAGCTTAAGCCACTGCCCGTTTTAGTAATAATCCAAGTGCGCGATGCATCATCACCCACATGAAATGGCACTTGCAGCTCACTGTCGGTACATTTACGTACATGCATTACTAATTTTTTGCCCGCAAACGAGCTTGGTCCCGCGGCGTTATCAACACTTACCTTGCCTTCATAAGCTTTACCGCAATGTGCAGCAATATTACTAAAAAACGCATCGTGGCTAGCAATAGACACCAAAGGCGCAGGGCTTGCTACAACAGTTGATGAAGCCAATAATAAAGTGGCTGCAGTTAATAATTTCATCACATATTCCTTATAATAGTTTTTAGTACCATAGCCCTTTAACTCACTTAAAGGAAGTAATCACGATGAACCACCAAAGTGCAGGAGTAACCAACAAATGATACTTGCAACTCGCTGATAATTTTAAAATATAAATTGTTGCAAAAAAAATATAATAATTAAATACTGTCAACTATAAAATTAATAACTAGCATGGAGCGCAGAACCAAATGACAAATTATATAGGCTTAATAATAGTCATATTATTATTGATTTTACAAAATCGTTATTACCTTTCCCTATGTAAATACCTTGTTCAGCAACACCCAAATGAATGGCAAAAGCTTACCCAAAACTCTTTAGATGGAACAGCACATGCCAACCTTGCTGAATCATTTAAAAATGGCTTTTTTGCGACCATAGATGACTCGAAAGTAACCCGTTTTCAAACCTTTAAAAGGATAAACTTATTAATAATAGCAGCCATTTCCGCCGCTAGTTTAGCTACTGCATTTTTATTTTGAACAAATTGATAAAACAATTAATGTGTTGCCGCTAAAATAAAAAAGCGCAGCTTATGCTGCGCTAAATACGTCTTTTTATTTATTTTAACAACTTACTGCCAAGGACGCTCTGCAGCAAGTTGCTGCTCAAACGCGTCTATTTGTGGGTTAAGCGTTTCGGTTACGCCAATAAAGTCTAGGCCGCTTAATAGACGCTCTTTTACGTCTTTGCGAATATCAAAACTAATGGGGGCAAATTTAGTGCTAGTCAGTGTTTGATTTTCAAGATCGATATCGATATGAATATCGTTATATTGCTCACTTAACACAAATAATTGCTCTAGCGTATCGGCTGGCAGTGCAATAGCGAGCATTTGATTATTGCCACAGTTATTGAAGAAAATATCGGCAAAGCTTTCAGCCAAAATCACTTCAAAACCATATTGCTTTAGTGCCCATGGCGCGTGTTCGCGTGATGACCCACAACCAAAGTTGTCGCGCGTTAGTAATATTTGCGCGCCTTGGTAGCAAGGACGATTTAAAATAAAATCAGGGTTTGGCTCGTCATTTTCTAAATAGCGCCAATCATAAAATAATGCGGCATCAAAGCCTTCGCGGCTGGTTGAGGTTAAAAACTGCTTTGGAATAATTTGATCCGTGTCCACGTTGTTTTTATCCAATGGGGCCATTAAGCCACTAAAATAAATGCTCATTAGGCTTCTCCTCTAATATCAACAAAGTGACCATGTATAGCTGCCGCAGCGGCCATTGCAGGGCTAACCAAATGGGTGCGCCCGCCACGGCCTTGACGTCCTTCAAAGTTACGATTTGAGGTGGATGCACAGCGTTTACCTGCACCTAAGCGGTCGTCGTTCATTGCTAAACACATTGAACAACCCGGTTCACGCCACTCAAAGCCAGCTGCTTTAAAAATATCTGCTAAGCCTTCGTCTTCGGCTTGTTTTTTAACTAAACCAGAACCCGGTACAATTAACGCTTCAATACCGGCAACTACTTTTTTGCCTTCGACTATTTTTGCTGCTGCACGTAAATCTTCAATACGACTATTGGTGCACGAGCCAATAAACACGGTATCTACTTTTGCACTTGATAACTTTTCGCCCGCTTTTAGGCCCATGTACTTTAATGCACTGCGGATCGCATCAGCTTTAATTAGATCAGGTTCTTTATCAGGATCAGGAATACACTCGTCTACGCCAATCACTTGCTCTGGGCTAGTGCCCCAAGTAATTTGTGGCTGAATGCTGCTGGCCTCCAGCTCAACAACATGATCAAACTGCGCACCATCATCTGTTTTTAATGTTTCCCAATACTTAACAGCTGCGTCAAAATCAGCGCCTTTAGGAGCAAATGGGCGACCTTTTAGGTAATCATAAGTGATTTGGTCAGAAGCAATTAAACCTGCCTTGGCACCCATTTCTATACTCATATTACACAACGTCATACGTGCTTCCATCGACAACGCTTCAATTCCTTCACCGCAAAATTCTGCGACGTAGCCCGTGCCACCCGCTGTACCTAACTTACCAATAACCGCCATAATTAAGTCTTTTGCAGTAACGGTGGGACGCAAACGGCCATTTATTTGAATTTTTAACGACTTAGCCTTTTTTTGTTGCAATGTTTGCGTTGCTAATACGTGTTCAACCTCTGAGGTGCCAATACCGTGGGCAAGCGCACCAAATGCGCCATGAGTCGACGTATGGCTGTCACCACATACTATGGTCGTGCCTGGCAAAGTTATACCCTGCTCTGGCCCCATAACATGCACTATGCCTTGATTAATTGAGTTTAAATCGTAAAGCACAATGCCAAACTCTTTACAGTTTGCATCTAGTGCCATTAATTGATTTTTCGACACTTCGCTAGCAGCATCCAATGAGCGACTTTTGGTCGATACATTATGATCCATAGTAGCGAAGGTTTTTTCTGGGCAGCGTACAGTGCGGTTTTTTTCACGCAAACCAGCAAAGGCTTGTGGTGACGTAACTTCGTGTACTAAATGACGGTCAATATAAAGTAAATCGGTTTGCTCGTTGATACTGGCAATTGTATGTGCTTGCCAAATTTTGTCGTATAACGTTTGGGCCACTTGCTAATCCCCTAATCTGTTTTGAGCCGCAGCCTAACGGAGCTGCGGCATTAAAATGTGTTTTTAGTTAAATGCGTGCAACAATCGCTGCAGCAACATCATTGGTAGTGTAGCCAGCGTTTGGAAATATATCTGGCGTACCTACGCCCGCTGCAACGGCTTCAGCTACTGCTTTTTCAATGGTGCGTGCAGCTTCGTCTTGGCCCAATGAGTAACGCAGCATTAGTGCGGCACTTAAAATTTGTGCAATCGGATTTGCCACGCCTTTACCTGCAATATCGGGGGCTGAGCCACCGGCAGGCTCGTATAAACCAAAGCCCGACTGGTTCAAACTAGCCGATGGTAATAACCCCATAGAGCCAGTGATCATCGCGCACTCATCAGACAAAATATCGCCAAATAAGTTATCGCACAGTAATACATCAAACTGGCTTGGTTGTTTTACAAGCTGCATTGCTGCGTTATCTACGTAAATATAATCAAGTTTTACTTCTGGATAGTCTTTGCTTACTTCGGTAACAACTTCGCGCCATAGTACGCTTGATGCTAAAACGTTGGCTTTATCAACCGAAGTAACATGGCTACTACGCAGTTTTGCGGCTTCAAAGGCAAAACGTGCAATACGTTCTATTTCTTTACGTGAGTATCTTTGCGTATCGAATGCTGATTCATTTTCGCCTTCGCCGCTGCGCCCTTTTTCACCAAAATAAATGCCACCGGTTAGCTCACGTACACACAAAATGTCAAAGCCTTGCTCGCTAATATCAGCGCGTAGTGGCGATGCGGTGCTTAGTGCTGGCAATAATTGCGCTGGGCGTAAATTACAAAACAAGCCAAAGTGTTTACGCAGCGGTAACAGTGATCCACGCTCAGGTTGCTCATCGGGCGGTAAATGTTCCCACTTTGGACCACCAACAGCACCAAATAAAATAGCATCGGCATTTTCACAGGCTGTAACTGTACTTTGTGGTAAGGCTTTTCCATGCTTATCGATGGCTGCCCCACCAATTGCATGGTGTTCGCGGTTTAGAGTAAAACCAAACTTATTGCTCACTGCATCCAGTACTTGCTCTGCTGCTGCCATTATTTCTGGGCCAATACCATCACCCGCTAATACGGCTACACTGTAGTTTGTTTTACTCATCCTGCTTTCCTTTGTTGTTTTAAATCAGACACTTTTTGTGCGCGATAAATTAAATTATAAACACGAACCATAGCGCGTACCGACGCTTCTACCACATCTGCTGCTATGCCCGCACCGTGATAAGGGCGGCCGTTAAATTTAGCAATAATGTTTACCTGCCCAAGTGAACTTGCACCTTGGCCTGTGGCTTCTAAGTTATACTCAATCATTTCTACGCTCATTCCGGTTAAGCGCTCAATAGCAGCAAAAGAGGCTTCAACTGGGCCATTCCCCGTTGCTGCTTCTTGTTTAGCTTCGCCATCTATCAACATGCCAATAGTAGAGCTGGCTACCGATTGTGAGTTAGATACCGAGTTAACAAACTCTAATTGGTACTTTTCGTCTTTGTCGTTAATTTGATTAAAGTAAATCATCGCTTCAAGGTCGTAATCGTATACAGTACCTTTTTGATCAGCCAAGGCTATAAAACTTTCGTATAGACTATCCATATCATAATCAGACTTTTGATAGCCTAATTCTTCTAAGCGATGTTCAATAACATGGCGTCCAGAGCGTGAAGTCATATTTAATTGGTTGCTCGGTACACCCACACTTTCTGGCGACATAATTTCGTAGGTGTTTTGCGCTTTTAATACGCCGTCTTGATGTATACCTGAGCTGTGTGCAAAGGCGTTCTCGCCCACAATGGCTTTATTAGGCTGTACTGGCATATTACAAATTTTAGCCACTTGGCGAGATGCGCGATAAATTTCTTCACTTTTAATATCGGTATACACGTTTAAGTGGTCTTTGCGCATTTTCATGATCATTGCCACTTCTTCAAGTGAGCAGTTACCCGCACGTTCACCAATGCCGTTAATAGTACACTCAATTTGGCGAGCACCCGCTTGCACAGCAGCAATAGAGTTGGCAACAGCTAAGCCTAAATCGTTATGGCAATGCACACTTAAGCGTGCTTTATCAATATTTGGCACATTGTTCATTAAATGGCGGATCATGCCTGCGTATTCGTCCGGCGTTACAAAGCCAACTGTATCGGGTAAATTAATAGTAGAAGCACCGGCTTTAATGGCCTGCTCTACAATGCGGCATAAATCCCAATGCGGTGTACGTCCGGCGTCCTCACACGAAAACTCCACATCATCGGTATAGTTACGTGCTAATTTAATTGATTTAACTGCCATAGCAGTGGCATCGTCCAAGCTCATGCGTAACTTGTGCTCAAGGTGCAAAGGACTGGTAGCAATAAAAGTATGAATTCGACTTTGCTGCGCGTTACGAAGTGCTTCGCCACATGCTTCAATGTCTTTAGCAACTGAGCGCGCTAGGCCACAAATAATTGGCCCTTTAACCTCGGTAGCAATACGCTGCACGGAGCGAAAATCTGCTGGGCTCGATACCGGAAAACCCACTTCCATTACATCTACATTTAAGCGACTAATGGTGTGCGCTAGCTGAATTTTATCATCTTCGGTAAGGCTTGCTTTAAGCGCCTGCTCACCATCACGTAATGTGGTATCAAAAATCCATACTTTATCTTGGTCTTGCATAACAGCCTCTCATTCCAATGCTATTTATTGTTAACTTATCCTACCGCGAGATAAAAAAAACCCCGCAAGTGCGGGGTTTTTTTATGTTTAGCTCAATGCAAACACACTAATCCCCGCTCACTTGCCATAGCAGTAAGAGGTTCAGTTTTAGTGTAATTAAACGAATAATATGCATCTTGCTTTCTTATTTATGTCGAGTGAGGCTTATTTTTAACATTACCATGCACAAGGTGCAAGCATAAAAATTCTAATTTTTGTATTTAACATCGCTTTAAACAGAAATAATTATGCACTAAAGCAAGGTTTGGTGAGGTTTTTTAACAATAAAGCACCGCAAAGTGCTTAAATTACTAAGCACTGTAAAGCACAGTGCTTAGATTAACTTTTTACTCTGTTTAAATCTCTTTATTTGTTTCTCGCACATAATGCGTTGCACCACGAGTAATGTAGCGCAATTGCCAAATAACACGCTCTACTAACTCATCGCGTTGTAAGCCCTCTAAATCAAGCGCTTCTGCTCCAGCATTAAATACCAGTGTTACCATGGCTTCAGATTGAATATACGCATGGGTGGCATCGCATTTTGTTTCGCTTTCTAGGTAGTGCGCCAACTCTAAAATAAAGTGCTTAACTTCGCGTGCTACCGCCGCTCTAAACGCTTTTGAAGTACCAGATCGTTCGCGCAGTAATAACCTAAATTGATTACTCGAGTTGTCAATAAACTCCATAAAGGTCACCACCGAGGTATTTATTACGCTACCACCGCTGGCAATGCGTCGGCGCGCTTGGCGCATAAGTTGACGCAGGGTTAAACCCGCTTCATCAACCATGGTTAAACCCAGTTCGTTCATATCTTTAAAATGTCGATAGAAAGAAGTTGGTGCAATACCGGCTTCACGCGCAACTTCGCGTAAACTTAAGTTTGAAAAGCTATGATCGGCACTCAACTGATTGAATGCCGCCTCAATTAACGCTTGTCGTGTTTTTTGTTTCTGTTGCGCTCTAACACCCGACATCAACAGCTCCCTGAATGAATTTATAGCAAATTTTGATTAAAATAGTTTAATTACTCAGTCTAATACTTGACGCCAAGAGTTTGAAATATTATTTTAGCTTACAGTTGTACGCTGAGATAGAGAATTATGAACAAACCACCACTTATTTGGACCAACGTCCTATTTTTTAGCCTTACTTTTTTGGCCGCGATAACGCTTGTGCCTTGGTATGGTATTAACTACGGATTTTCTAGTGCCCACTGGATTGCCTTTGTCGGCTGCATGTTTTATGCAGGCTTATCAATTACTGCCGGTTACCACAGATTGTGGGCGCATAAAACCTATAACGCCCATCCGGCGGTTGAGTTTGTGTTTGCCTTAGGCGGTGCATTTGCACTGCAAAACAGTGCACTACATTGGAGCAGCGACCACCGTGTGCATCACGGCCAAGTTGACGACCCAATAAAAGACCCTTATGCCGCAACCAATGGTTTTTGGTATAGCCATATTGGCTGGATGTTACGTGACTATCAAGCTGATAGCTACGGCGATTACAGTAACTGTCGCGATTTACAACGCAATAAAATTGTAATGTGGCAACACAAACATTATTTAAAGTTAGCTCTTTTAATGAATGTAGGCCTACCTCTTACGCTAGGATTACTAGTTGGCGATGTATGGGGCATGTTATTACTTGCCGGTTTACTGCGCTTAGTACTTAGTCAGCACTTTACCTTTTTTATTAATTCGGTAGCCCATATTTGGGGCTCTCGTCCGTACACCGAAAAAAATACCGCCCGCGACAACGGCTTTTTAGCCCTATTTACATATGGCGAGGGGTATCATAACTTTCATCATATTTTTGCCAGTGATTACCGTAACGGCATTAGGTGGTTTCATTATGACCCCACTAAATGGGTTATTCGCTCGTTAGCTGCCCTTGGTTTAGCCAGTAAACTAAAGCGCACACCGGTTGAACGCATTGAAAAAGCCAAGGCCGAAACTTTAATGAGCAAAACACAAGTTCGTCTTGCAAAATTGCCTTTAGCACAAGATAAGCTTACATTATTACAACAAGAATATGATTTACTGCTGAAAAAACTGCAAAATTATTGTTCACTACAAAAACAAGTGTTAGAAGTTAAAAAAAATAACATGGCAAAGCAGTGTGAACGTTCAGCATTAATGGCACAATACCATGAGCTGGAAGCCGCCTGGGAAAACCAAAAGCAGGCATGGCTAGCACTTAATGCGAGGTTATTAAAAGCCTCTTTTAGTTAATATAGGAGTGGCTGTGGCCAAACAACCAGAAAAGAAAAAAACACCCGTGACATACCAATATGATGCAGTAATTATTGGCACGGGTCCTGGCGGTGAAGGTACCGCTATGAACCTTTCAAAAAATAACAAAAAAGTGGCTGTTATTGAACGCCACGAAGCCGTAGGTGGGGGCTGTGTACATTGGGGAACCATTCCCTCTAAAGCCCTACGTCACTCGGTTAGCCGTTATATAGAATATAAAACAAACCCTTTATTTAATACCGGTGATCGACTTGCTCGACTCACTTTTCCTGACATTTTACGCCATGCCAGCTCAGTTATTTCTAAGCAGTCTAATTTACGTAGCAGTTTTTACGACCGTAACCGTATTCAAATGTTTCAAGGCGACGCGCGTTTTATTGATAAACATACAGTTGAAGTAACTCGCCAAGATGGTTCAACTGAGCGTTTAACGGCCAAGACTATTGTTATTGCTACAGGTTCGCGCCCATACCGTCCGCCAGAAGTAGACTTTACCCATTCTCGTATTTACGACAGCGATACTATTTTAGGGTTAACCCACGATCCACATCGCGTACTTATTTATGGTGCGGGTGTAATTGGTTGTGAGTATGCCTCTATTTTTAAAGGCTTAGGTGCCAAAGTTGATTTAGTTAACACTCGCGACCGCCTACTTGCCTTTATGGACACAGAAATATCTGACGCGCTGAGTTATCACTTTTGGAATAGCGGTATTGTAATTCGTCATAACGAAGAGTTTGATCATATTGAAACCCGTGATGACTGTGTAATTATGCATTTAAAATCGGGTAAACGCGTAAAAGCTGACTGTATTTTGTTTGCTAATGGCCGCACCGGTAATACCGACAAGCTTAACCTTGAAGCAATTGGCTTAAAACCTGATAGCCGTGGCCAGTTAAAAGTAAACGAAACCTATCAAACCGAAATTGACAACGTATACGCTGTAGGCGATGTGATTGGTTACCCAAGCCTAGCGAGTGCCGCATTTGACCAAGGCCGTATTGCAGCTGATGCAATTTCTTGTGGCAACTGTGATGAAAAACTGATTATTGATATTCCAGCGGGTATTTATACTATTCCTGAAATGAGCTCAGTAGGTAAAACCGAGCAGCAACTTACTGCTGCTAAAGTTCCGTATGAAGTAGGTCGTGCGCAATTTAAACACCTTGCGCGTGCGCAAATTGCGGGTACTGAAGTGGGTACTTTAAAAATATTATTTCATACAGAAACCAAAGAAGTACTGGGTGTACATTGCTTTGGTGAGCGCGCCTCAGAAATTGTCCACATTGGCCAAGCCATAATGGAGCAAAAAAATGGCGGCAATAATATTGAATACTTTGTAAATACCACTTTTAACTACCCAACTATGGCTGAAGCCTACCGAGTTGCAGCGTTAAATGGATTAAATCGCTTATTTAAATAAAGCTTTTAAGCTAAGAATAACCTATGTAATGCGGTTATTTGATAAATAGGCAATAACGACACATAAGTGCCAAACACGCCTTATTAAAAAGCCCGCTTACTAAGAATAGTAAGCGGGCTTTTTGTTGTTTAGCTGTTTTGTCCTTAAATGTGTTTACACATTTAAGACTTATTTATGAAAAATAACACACTAAACACTCAGTACTTTATTTGGTATTTATTACTTATGGTATTTAGCACTGAACTCATGCACGGCATTAATAAACACACCCGCATTTTCAGGGTCTACATCTGGTGTAATACCATGGCCAAGGTTAAATACATGACCATTACCTGTGCCAAAGTCTTCTAAAATAGTCGCTACTTCTTGACGAATACGCTCTGGCGTACCGTGCAGCATTGACGGGTCCATATTACCTTGTAATGCTACTTTGTCGCCTACACGGCGCTTAGCATCACTAATATTAATGGTCCAATCAAGGCCGATAGCATCACAACCAGTTGCTGCAATTGCTTCAATCCATTGGCCACCATTTTTAGTAAACAAAGTAACTGGTACTCTACGGCCATCGTATTCACGAATTAAACCATCAACAATTTTGTGCATGTACTGCAATGAAAACTCATTGTAGTCGCGCGGGCTTAATACACCGCCCCATGAGTCAAACACCATTAACGATTGTGCACCGGCTTTAATTTGCGCATTTAAGTAATCGATAACCGAATCAGCTAGTTTATCGAGTAATAAATGTAGCGTTTGCGGCTCTGCAAATGCCATTTTTTTAATTTTGCCAAATACTTTGCTGCTGCCGCCTTCAACCATATAAGTCGCTAACGTCCACGGTGAACCCGAAAAACCAATTAATGGTACTTCGCCTTTTAGTTCACGACGAATAGTACTAACCGCATTCATTACATAACCAAGATCGTCGTTTGGATCTAGCTTAGGAATTTTTTTAACATCGGCAAGCGATGAAATTGGACGCTCGAACTTTGGACCTTCACCCGTTTCAAAGTACAGACCTAAGCCCATAGCATCTGGAATGGTTAAAATATCACTAAATAAAATAGCGGCATCTAACGGGTAGCGGCGTAATGGTTGTAGTGTTACTTCGCAAGCAAGCTCAGCATTTCTACACAGGCTCATAAAATCGCCCGCTTGTGCACGTGTAGCACGGTATTCTGGTAAATAGCGTCCTGCTTGGCGCATCATCCATACTGGAGTTACATCAACAGGTTGTTTTGCAAGTGCACGTAAATAACGGTCGTTTTTTAATTCGCTCATAGCGTAAAATAATCCTAATGCTTATAGAAATTGAGCAAGATTGTACCACCATATTCATTACCTCTCTATCGCTAAGCGATTAAATTGACAGCAACAGGAGGTAGATCAAGATGTTTTGAGTTTTTAACTGTTTTTGACTATTAAACAAGCAAACAGTAGCAACAATTAAAACTTTTCATTAATATATTTGCAACATACTTAAATCCTTGGTATTGTTTATCCCGCGTTAACAAAAACAATAATAAAAATCTTAAAACAATAAAAATAAAAGTTTTAAAATAACAATAACAAAAATCTTCTAATAAAAATAAGAAAGCTTGTTATAACAAGCCATAGAAAAAAATTAAGCCACCGTAACAGGTGGTTTTTTCTTGCCTGCAATAAATTATCAATTCCCTACAAATAAAATAAACTGCTTCTAGATCATCTATTTTACTAGTTGATATACACATCAATTAACTATATCTTGAGGTATAAACAATTTTTACTTTTAACTAAAAAACCAACCCAGCTTAGGAGAACGATTATGCTGACGCGTGTAGAAAATGCTCAACAAAAGTGGGGGGGTAGCCATACTGTAATTGATAAATGGCTAAACGAGCGACAACGCCTCATTGTGCTTTATTGTAAGCTAGCTGGGTTTTCACCTTCTGATAAAAAAGATCATGCCCTGCCTGAACCACAACAAATTGAAACGTTTTGCCAAATTTTAATGGATTACTTATCTGCCGGTCACTTTGAAATATACGATGACATTGCTAAGGCTTGTGAAAGTAAAGGCCCAGAAAGCCAATTGCTAGCAAATGCTATTTACCCAAAAATAACAGATACCACCGACATTGCGCTAGATTTTAACGATAAATACGCTGAAGTTGATAAAGAAGATTTATTAGTAGGCTTTGACAATGACTTATCTGTTCTTGGTGAAGCACTTGAAGCGCGCTTTGCGCTAGAAGATGAGCTTATTGATAACTTATTTGCTAATCATACGGATTAACAAGCGCACCGTTATTTATACGCATTAAAAAAGGGACTTAAAGTCCCTTTTTGTATATGTAGGCTAAATTATTTTTAGCTTATATCTTATTTACTCTGCTGCTGCAGCATCTGCATCGCTTTGAATTTCTAATAATTCCACTTCAAATACAAGTGTTGAATTAGCAGGAATTTTACCTAAATCACGGTCGCCATAAGCTAGCTCAGAAGGAATTGTAAATTTATATTTAGAACCAACAGGCATAAGTTGTAAACCTTCAGTCCAACCAGTAATTACACGGTTAAGAGGGAAAGTTGTTGGCTCGTTACGTGAATATGAGCTATCAAATTCAGTACCATCTAAAAGTGTGCCTTTATAATGTACTTTAACTACATCAGTTGCAGCTGGTTTTTCGCCATCACCTTGAGTAATCACTTCGTACTGTAAGCCAGACTCAGTAACAGTAACGCCTTCTTTTTTAGCGTTATCAGCTAGGTATTTTACACCCGCTTCTTTGCTTTTTTCAGACTCTACTTTTGCTTGTGCTTCTTGCTTAGTACGCACTGATGTATCTAACTCAGTTAATACTTCGCGAATTTTTTCTTCGTCAATTTTTGCATTACCAGCAAGTGCATCTTCAAAACCACGAATTAACAGTGCTTGGTCTAGTTCAATACCAATTTCTTTTTTATCGGCTAAGTCTTTATTTAAAAAGTTACCTACCGATGCGCCAATACCGTATGCTTGTTGCTGCGCTACAGTGTCTAGTTTAACTTCAGCTTGCTCTTTTTTTGCTTCTTGATTACATGCTGTAAGCGCTAAAACTGACGCTGCAATCAATGACAATTTAATCGTCTTTTTCATTTTAAATCTCCGACACACTTTGCAGTTGCCATTTATTGTATTATTACTAGTTAAAGATTAACGACCTACATGATAGGCTGCTTGTTTAATAACTAAAATTTACGTTGTTAGCTAAACTAAAAACATATCCAGTGATTAGACAAACAACCTAGGCCTTCAACGAGACCTAGTCTAACCTCTCAATCACTAAGAGTTAAGAGGAAATGCTTGTAATATGCCGTTATTTCGTACTTTTTTTATCGTGTTTTGCTGTTTATCGGCCATCGCCTGTAGTGATGAAAAACAACAAGCTGTTGCCAGTTATGAACATGCTGCACAAGGCGCGTTTTCATCGGCGCTATCGCATGATGGTAAATACAGCTTAGTCTCCTCCATTAACCATGGGGTCGCGCTGTGGGATAATCAACAGCAAGCACTTAAATACCAATGGTTTCAGCAACAAGCCCAAGATAGCTTGGTTTATGCCGTTGCGATCGCTTTTGACAACAGTGTGGCTGTTACCGCCGAAAAAACCACCTTTGCGGTATGGGATATTGCCACCGGCGAAAATAAAGGTTACTACAAAATACAAAAATCCAGTATTCGCGATATTGCTATAAGCAACCAAGGCCGTAGCGTACTATACGGGCGCAGCGATGGCGTAGTGGTGTTTATTAACCTTGAAACTGGCCGCCGTATTGAGTTTTTAGGCCACCAAGAAAAAGTAAACACGGTCGATCTTGCCCCTAACGGGCGCTATGCTTTAAGTGGTTCAAACGATTACGTTGCTTACTTTTGGGATACGCGTACAGGGCAAGTGATTCATCGCTTTAACCACCCTACTCGTGTTACTCAAGTTACGCTTGACCCACAAGGTCGCTATGCATTTACGGCCGACAGTATGGCACAAGCAAATGTATGGAAGCTGACTACAGGTGATCTTGTAAGTAAACTGAAGTATATTGCGCGTCAGAAAATTTTTACGGCGGTACGCTTTAACGATCAAGATGATTTGCTAGCAACTGGGTCGCCTAATAAACGCATTGATTTATGGCAAATATCGAGCGGTGAAAAAATTCAAACTTGGCAAGTGACACCACGCGAAGGCAGTAAGCCTAAATCGGCCGTGGTGCTCGATGTAACATTTACAGATAACGGCAGGTCGTTATTAACCGAAAGCTCCAGCGGTATCGCAGAGCGATTTATTATACGAGAGAATAATGAACACAATTGAACATCGCTTAATGGAACTTGAGGCCAAAGTGGCTTTTCAAGACGAAACAATTGATATTTTAAATGACGAAATAAAAGTTCACCAGCAGCTGTTGGCAAAAATGAAACGCCAAACAGAGCTACTGGCTGAAAAAATTAAAGAATCGCAGTCATCATCATCGATGATGTCAAACGAACCTGAGCCACCACCGCCACATTATTAATATGCAGCTATGCAGCAAAGGATTTAATCTCCTGGTTTAAACACGCCTATAACTTGTTCAAACTGGCGTGTTGACGCCTGCACAGCCTGTTCTGGCTGTGCCATTTTATGGCCGCACTCTACACATTCTACTTTTTCTACATCATGCTCTTTGTAAAGCATTAACCTATCCATGGCTTTACATTCAGGACATGTTGCCCCAGCTATAAATCGCTTTTTTTGTTTCACGAGATTTTTCCCACAGTTTGACCTAATGTTATTTTATCGTATTACGTGATGCGTTGATACGGTTGATATGCCCAATACGATCCGTGTTATCATATTGGCAATTCAATTAGGGCACAGTAAAGTAACGCATTTATGATCCAAATCTCAGAAATAGAACTTCTTCGTGGCGGTAAAGCTTTATTAAAAAATGCATCTGCTACGTTATTTCCAGAGCATAAAGTAGGCCTAGTAGGCGCTAATGGTTGTGGTAAATCAACCCTATTTAGCCTCCTCAAAGCAGAGCTACAGCTCGATGGCGGTAACTTTACTATACCTAAAGACTGGTCTATAGCGTCAGTAAAACAAGAAACTCCCGCACTGGAAATAAGCGCAATAGACTATGTACTACAAGGTCATCCGCAGTATTACGCCATGCGTATTGCACTGCGTGAAGCCGAGCAAGCTAACGATGGCGACGCACAAGCTAAAATACATATTCAGCTTGAAAACATTAAAGGCTACAGCATTGAATCAACCGCTGGTGAGCTATTACATGGTTTAGGCTTTGCTAATAACTTAATAGAAAACCCGGTAAGTTCATTTTCGGGTGGCTGGCGTATGCGCTTAAATTTAGCCCAAGCGCTTATTCGCGATGCCGACCTGTTATTACTTGATGAGCCCACTAACCACCTTGATTTAGACGCAGTATATTGGCTTGAACGTTTTTTACGTGCTTATACTGGAACTTTAGTGCTGATATCGCATGACCGTGAGTTTTTAGATGCCGTAGTTGATCAAATTTGGCATATAGATAAACAACTTATCAACGTGTACAAAGGCAACTACTCGCAGTTTGAGCGTCAAAAGGCCGAGCGCATGCTACAGCAGCAAGCCATGTTTGATAAGCAACAAGAGCAAATTGCTCATCTAGAACAGTTTATAACTCGCTTTAAAGCAAAAGCCAGTAAAGCTAAGCAAGCACAAAGCCGCGTGAAAGCACTTGAGCGTATGGAAAAATTAGCTCCAGCACATGCCGACTCGCCATTTAACTTTGAGTTTGCCGAGCCAAAAGCATTACCAAACCCACTAATGACAATAGATAAAGCCAAAGCGGGATATGGTGATGTCACCATTTTAAATAATATAGAATTAAACTTAGTACCAGGCAGCCGCATTGCTTTACTTGGCCGAAATGGCGCGGGTAAATCAACGCTAATTAAACTGCTTTCGGGTGATTTAGAGCCTCAAGCTGGCGAAGTTATTCAGCACCATGGGCTAAATATTGGTTATTTTGCGCAGCATCAACTTGAATCTCTTGATTTAAAAGCCAATGCAATAACACATATACAACGACTTAACCCAAAGGCTACTGAGCAATCACTGCGTGATTTTTTAGGCGGATTTGCCTTTATTGGTGATAAAGCGCTTGAGCCAGTAGCACCCTTTTCGGGGGGCGAGAAAGCACGTTTAGTACTTGCCATGCTGGTATATCAAAAGCCAAATTTATTACTACTCGATGAGCCAACCAACCACCTTGATTTAGAAATGCGCCATGCACTTGTTATGGCACTGCAAGGCTTTGAGGGCGCTATGGTTACTGTATCGCACGACCGCCATATGCTTAAAAACACCGCCGATGAATTTTACTTAGTAGATGACGGCAAAGTAACTCAATTTGGTTACGACTTAGATGCGTATTACCAATGGCTGCTTAACGCCAATAAAGAAGCGACTAAAACAGAGCAAAGTGACGAAGTAAAAGCTAATTCAGGTATTAACCGTAAAGAGCAAAAACGCCTTGAGGCCGAATTTAGAAAAGCCACGCAACCGCTTAAAAAACAAATTGAAAAGCTCGAAAAGCAACTCGACAAATACGCTGCAGAGCTCAATGAGGTTGAAGTAGCATTAGGTGATAACGAGCTATATTCTGATGACAATAAAGCCAAGCTAAAAGAGTTACTAGCCAAGCAAGCCACACTTACACCTAAGCTTAACGACATTGAAGAAGCGCTCCTTATGGCGCTAGACGAAATGGAACAAAAAGAGCAGGCGTTCGCCGATGAACTTGCTCAATAGCGACCATTTTTGGCAATTTTCCTGCACTTTGTACGCCAAGCCAGTGCAACAACAAACCTTGCTGGAGTTACAAAACCAGCAAGGTAAAAACGTTAATTTGTGTTTATTACTCTTGTATTTAGATTCACTAAACTTAGTTGTAAATAGTCAGCAGCTTGGAGTATTAACACAAGTTGTTAATGAGCTCGATAATAACGTGATGCAGCAACTACGCGCAGCACGCAGTTATTTAAAAGTACACCAACAAGCTATTACTGACTATGCAAACATACGCAAAGAGCTGCTTAGCGCTGAGCTCAAGCTTGAAAAGCAGCAACAGCAAATGCTAATAAATGCAGTAAATGAATGTGAATTGGTAAAGTGTACCGAGCCAAATAATATTGAATTATATTTAAAGGCCAGCTTTTAGGTACAAAGCGCCAGAAAAAACAGCTCGCGCATATTTCAATACTTATGAGTCCTACCCTCTTTTACTGCTCATTCTTTTCTCTTTGTGCAAAAGATCTTTAAGTGACTTATACACAAACAGGTTAAAAGGCGCTGCGCTTTTATAGGGAAAAATTAAAACCTCTTTAATCCTTATATTCTCAGTGGTCAAAGCTGTTTTCACCTGCTCCCTTTACCCATCTGTTAAACCTAATACCTTCTTCTCAAAACATGATCCAAATCAACTTCATATCGCTCATTATTTCACTTAGGTAAATAACTTGATCTTGATCATAACTGTATCCCTAAACCCAGCTTATGATTAACCCATAGACATTAGGAGGCAAGTTATGGACGTATTCTTCAGAGATTTTTTTACCGACCCAGTACTGTTCTTATCGTTTGGTTTTCTGGGGATCGTTATTAGCTTGTGCCTTTTCTTTGTATACTACTTTATTAAGAAAGTACAAGAAGCAGAAATTCCTGACCAAAATTAAGCACGACGCACAAAGCGCCTATCAGTTTACTGATTAGGCGCTTTTTATTTTCCTAGCCGAAAAATTTGCTACACTAGCGCCTCGTTTATTGCAAAGTGTGTAGTACAAACATGATCCATAAGTTCAAACCCGCATGGTGGATGACCAATCGTCACGTTCAGACCATAATGCCGCGTTTTTTCCGCCCATTTCATCATACTCGCTACCAATTGGAGCAACTTGATACTCCCGATGGTGACTTTATCGAGCTTGCTTGGTCGCTACCGCATAACGAAACGGCTCCTCTTGCTGTGGTACTACATGGACTTGAAGGCAATATAAATAGCTTTTATGCCAAAGGCATGATGAAAGCCTTAAAAAAGCAAGGTTTTGCAGTGGTGCTTATGCATTTTAGAAACTGCTCCACCGAAGTAAATCGCTTACCACGTGCTTATCACAGTGGTGATACAGCCGACTTAAGCTTTTTTATAAACCACTTAAAGCAGCTATATCCAAACCGACCTTTAGTTGCGGTAGGCTTTTCGCTAGGTGGTAATGTATTAGCTAAGTATTTAGGCGAGCAACAGCAACAATGCCCGCTAAGTGCAGCAGCACTGGTATCTGCACCTTATGATTTATCGGCATCATCGGATGTTATTCGAAAAAGTTTAGGTAAAATTTATCAAAAATATTTACTCGATCGCATGAAAAAATCAATGCAGCGTAAATTGCCACAAATTAAGCAGCAAATATCGATAACTACCGATCAATTAATGGAAATTGACGACTTGTTAGAGTTTGATAATCAACTTACCGCGCCTTTACACGGCTTTGAAAATGCACATGATTATTACCGCCAAGCCAGTGCTATGCCATATTTAAAACATATAGCGGTGCCAACATTAATTATTCATGCCAAAGACGATCCTATGCTCTCTATAAAGGCCGTACCAAGTAGGCAAGATGTGAGTGAGCATGTTACGCTGCGCATCTCTGAAAAAGGCGGGCATGTGGGCTTTATTAGCGGTAAAAATCCATTTAAGCCGGTATTTTGGTTAGAGCAAGCGGTGCCAAGTTATTTTGGCCAATATGTATTAAATAAAACCAACAAAGAGTCAGTATGATCATTCCTTACGAGCAACTTGATAAAGACACCTTATACAACCTAATAGAAAGCTATGTACTGCGCGAAGGCACTGATTATGGCGAAGTAGAAGCCAGTATTGAATCGAAAGTAAACCAAGTAAAGCTGCAGCTTAAAAGTGGTGAAGCTATGGTATTTTTCTCAGAACTACATGAGTCGGTAACTATCATTTCCAAAGGTGAATTTAAAGCGCTGCAAAGTGAAGAGCATCAGGCACAATCGTTTGATTAGATACAGTTAACTTTGTAGCACTTGTAACTTTTGTATTGAAAGTACACAATGGCTTTTTACCCAAAGAGCCATAAAATGATAAAACTCAGCACTCTAGTGGTAGCCATATCACTAGCATTAAGTAGTCAAGCCAATGCAACAACAATAACCGCATCAGATAAAGCAATTAAGCTGGCAAAAGACACAATTTTAATTGATACCCATATTGATGTACCTTACCGTCTACACGACAAATGGGCCGACGTTACCAAAGCCACCGACGATGGTGACTTTGACTACCCTCGTGCTATACAAGGCGGTTTAAATGCCCCATTTATGTCGATTTACATTCCTGCTCACTTAGAATTTGAAGGCAAAGGTAAAAGCTATCAACTTGCTAATTTACTTATTGATAGTATGGAAGCAATCGCACAACGTGCACCCGACAAATTTGCAATTGCCAGCTCAACTGCCGATATAGAAGAGCAGTTTAAGCAAGGTAAGCTTTCGATTGCTATGGGCATGGAAAATGGCTCACCTATTGAAGGTGATATGAAAAATCTACAACACTTTTTCGACCGTGGTGTGCGTTATATTACCCTTGCTCATTCGCAAAGCAATCATATTTCTGACTCGTCATACGACATTCGCCGTAAATGGAAAGGCTTAAGCCCTTTTGGTAAAAAGCTAGTTACTGAAATGAACAACATTGGCATGTTAATCGACGTTTCGCACATTTCTGATGATGCGTTTTATCAGGTAATAGAACTCTCTAAAACACCCGTTATAGCTTCGCATTCATCGCTACGCAAATACACACCCGGTTTTGAGCGTAATATGAATGACGACATGCTACTGGTGCTGAAAAAGAATGGCGGGGTTATTCAAATTAACTTTGGCTCAAGCTTTGTTACTGCTAAAGCAGGTAGTTGGGGCAAGCAGCTAAAAAGTACAAAAGAGTCTGCAAAAAAAGAAGGCACCAAATTAAGTAATGATTTTGATGCTGCATATCGCGCTAAAAACCCCTACCCATTTGCAAGCTTAGAGCAAGTGCTTGATCATATTGATCACGTTGTGAAGTTAATTGGTATCGAGCATGTTGGTATTGGCTCTGATTACGACGGTGTAGGTGACTCACTGCCTATCGGCTTAAAAGATGTGTCTAGCTACCCAAACCTTGTACAAGGCTTAATGGATAGAGGCTACAGCGATAGCGATATTAAAAAGATTTTAAGCGGCAATACGCTAAGAGTGTGGAAGCAAGCTGAGCAATACGCAAAATCTCATTAAGCTTTACGCGCTAGGCTTAGGTCTAGCGCTTATAGCCACTTTAAACACCGTATTTCGCCACTCACGCCCCGCATTCTTAATTAACCCGTATATTTAACCCTCATTTAACACACTTTTTAACAGACTTATATTTCGAAAACAGATAAATTACCCATTTTAGAGGCTGATTATTTTATGACTATAAACAAAGGAACTATTGCGATTGCTATAGCAACACTTGCCTTGGTAATTTCATGCTACGGAACATTTTTTAAAGATCAGGCCAGTTCGCTTAATAAACCCAACCAGCAACAGCTAAGCTCCACAGTTTCTATTAGTACTCCTGCAGAATACCAGCAATCAAATGAAACCCTAATTGACGAACTAAGCAAGAAAGTAAGTTCGCTACAACGCAAAATAGCAAACTTAAAACTGCACGCTCATGACTCTTATCAAGAACAAGATACCGACGAATTTAAGGAGCTTGTTCTTGACGTACTAGAGGAAAAACAGCAGCAAGAAGATGAAAAACGACGTGAGCAAAATCCTCTTTATAGCTTTTATGCAGATTTACCAGAGGACTATGATTTAAGGATCAAATCAGAACCTGATTATGCTAAACAAATAAACTCTCAATTAAGAGAGCAAACTTTAGATCCAAGCATCTCTGATTTAAATAGGTTAGCTGCACTGAGCCAACTGCAAATGAATATGTATATTCTAAATAAATCTACTATGCCTGAGTATGACTATGAAGTAGTAGGTAACATTTTAAATTTAGCGAACAACAGTAGTAACGAAAAATTTAAAATTCAAGCTGTTGAGCTATCAACTCAAACACCGGTACTTGATTACCGCCTTGCAGAGCAATTTACAAACTTGTTAGAGCAAGACACGAATGATTATATCCGTCGCTTAGCTGCACAAGGGTTGATGGCGCAATACTACCAAGCTCAAAATAAACAAGATGGCTATACAAAGCAAATGGCGCAACATCTACTTTCAGTTTATGACAATACCTCTGACAATGCAGTCAGGGCAACGCTTGACGAAATGATGGGTAACCAAGACATGCTTGATGAATTACGTAAGAATGCTGGTTACTAACTAAGTTCATACTCCTACTTTGTTACAGCGATAACATTAATAATTACACTTTACCTCAGGCATAAAAAAACCGAGACTGAGCTCGGGTTTTATTAATGCTTAATGCATTACAACTAATGATTACTCTACGATAGTTGCTACAAAGCACCGATGCCTAAGTAAGTGCGCTACCTTCATGCTTTATCCTCTGAGTTCGATAAAACTCAACCCATGCTACGATGATCAAATTAATACCGCTTTGCTCTGCCTGAAGCCTCGCACCTAATACCTGAAACCTGTATTTTTCTTGAGACATTAAAAAGCCCGACGCTAAGCTCGGTTTTTTTCGTATTAATTAGCTAGGCTAATTATTACTCGTTGAACGTTGCTACAAAGCACCTACCCCTAAGGTAAGAGCGCCACCTTCACATGAAGTAAATTGCAGACATTAAAAAACCCGAGGCTAAGCTCGGGTTTTTTTAGTATTAATTAGCTAGGCTAACTATTACTCTACGATAGTTGCTACAACACCAGCACCTACAGTACGGCCACCTTCACGGATAGCGAAACGAAGACCTTCGTCCATCGCGATTGGCGCGATTAGCGTTACAGTCATCTTAACGTTATCACCAGGCATTACCATTTCTACGCCTTCTGGTAACTGTACGTCACCAGTTACGTCTGTTGTACGGAAGTAGAACTGTGGACGGTAACCTTTGAAGAATGGAGTATGACGACCACCTTCATCTTTTGAAAGTAC
>NZ_JAATTW010000036.1:0-35799 GCF_013414205.1 Pseudoalteromonas sp. MIP2626 | reverse complement strand
AGTTTGCTCAGTCAGCTTATCACCAGTAAATACCAATACGGGTTACCGCTGTATCGCCAGGAAGCGATGTTTAAGCACGATAAGGTTAAAGACTGCGATCGGCATCCACCCCAATATGTTCGAGTTCAGATAGGTAAACCGGGGAAGGTTTGTTTGAATGCTAAGGGAGCACGGCCCCGATGTCAAACAAGCTGGCGGAGCGTTCGTAGTAGTCTGAGATGGGGAAAGCCCATTACATGGCGAAGGGCCGCAGTTTAATTGATTTGCGCAAGCAAATTACCTGACCTTAATGGGGTGAAGACCTTTGATAATCAGTGAACTGCAACGTAAATTAGCAACATGGACAGCAACCGATAAAGCGCGTCGCGTTAATCGATTGCTGCGCCTTATCAGTCACCCGCAATGGCTTTGCCAAGCGGCTGAAGTAACGCTTTCTTCAAAAGGTGCCAAAACATCTGGCGTTGATGGAATAACTAAAATTCACTTACAGGATAAGCTGACTGATTACTTAGATGGGATCAGAAATGATTTACTCTCGGGTAATTATCAACCAATGCCTGCCAGACGAATTTACATTTCTAAAGCGAATGGAAAGCAACGCCCTTTAGGCATACCCACTTTAAGAGACAGAATAGTGCAACGTGCCATGCTCATGGCAATGGAGCCGATATGGGAAAATGATTTTCATTCACTATCCTACGGTTTTAGACCTGAACGCAGTGTCCATCACGCAATTAGAACTGTTAAGTTACAAATGACAGGCTCAAGTGAACCACGTGGGCGCTGGGTAATTGAAGGGGATTTATCAAGTTATTTTGATACCGCCCACCATCAATTACTTATGACATGTGTGCGTAAACGCATCAATTGTCGACGGTTTAATGAATTGCTCAGGCGGTTCATCAAAGCAGGATATATTGAACGTAACCTATTCTGTGCAACAAGCGAAGGCGTATCAAAGGGTGGTGTTATTTCTCCGTTATTGTCAAAGGTAACAAACAACAAGCAGAAGCCATTCGTGATCAGTGTCGAAATTTTCTTGAAGGTAAACTTAAACTCACACTTAACATGGAGAAAACCCATATTACGCATGTGAATGATGGATTTATCTTCCTTGGTCATAGGATCATAAGGAAACGTGGTCCTAAAGGGAATATGCGTGTGGTGTCTGGTATTCCACATGGTAAGGCTAAAGCATTTTCTCATTCCTTGAGCCAAGCTTTATCCAGTGATCACAGTTGTAGCAAGATAGACAAAGTTGAACAACTCAGCCGCAAGCTTAAAGGCTGGGCGCAATTTTATCGTCATACTGATTATACCGCTAAAGTTTACAGTAAAATTGATCGTATAGTTTTCTGGAAATTAGCAAAATGGCTAGCGCGGAAATATCGTTGCTCCGTTAAGTCATTAATGATGAAGTGGATAAAACGACCGACGCCAAATCAGGCCAAGACTTGGGTATTATTTGGTAAAAGCAATCGAGGTAACTTATGTAGCGCTTCACTATATCGACTGGTGAGCAGTCCTAAGTTGCCCTTTCGTTGGCGATTACCTGAATCAAACCCTTATCTTAGGGATGAAATGAGAAATACTGTCACATCTCGCTAAAGCGATGTTGCAATGGCTGTTAGCCACAATTAATCGGAGAGCCGTATGCGCTGAAAGGTGCACGTACGGTTCGGGGAGGAGAGGCAGAGAAATAGTTCGACTACGTTCTGCCTCTTACTCTACTTTGGATAGACAATCGCTGGGTTTATTTGGCTGTTATTATCGACTTATTTGCTCGTCGTGTGGTTGGCTGGGCAATGTCTGATAAGCCTGATACTGACTTAGTTATTAAAGCATTAGATAGAGCATACGAGCAACGGGGCAAGCCACCTGGGCTGATGTTTCATTCAGATCAAGGCAGTCAGTACAGCGCAAAAAGGTTTCAACAAAGGTTGTGGCGTTACCGAATAAAACAAAGTATGAGTCGCCGAGGGAATTGCTGGGATAATGCGCCAATGGAGCGCCTATTTAGAAGTTTAAAAACAGAATGGGTTCCCTCATTGGGCTATAGTAATTATCAAGAAGCTGAAAAAGATATTAGCAATTATTTGATGAATTATTATAACTGGCACAGGCCACATAGCCATAATCAAATGGTTGCCCCTGTTGTAGCAGAGGGAAAACTTAATTCACTGTCCGGAATTAGTTGACCACAACAGTATACTTTTTTAACGAAATCCCAAGTGTGAGTTTAATTATTCTCCCCTTAATTTAGTTAGTCAATAAAAAACTAGAAAACGGATTGATGCGACACAATCAGGTCGCTAAGCAGATAAGCCAAACCAACTCAAGATACAAAATTCAGCTTTTCACTGTGGCTTAAAACTTTACTTCGCAACAATGCAGTCGGTTTAACGCCAGCAACACTCATATCTTGAGGTGATTCTTAGTAATGACTTATTTATTTAAACCAAATGGGTCATCAATGCTGTGACTCGGTTGAGTAAACCAGCGTGGGCCATTGTCAGTCATATAAAAATGATCTTCTAAACGCACACCAAATTCATCAGGCACCACGAGCATAGGCTCGTTGCTAAAACACATACCTGTTGCCAGTGGTGTTTTATTGCCGCCAACTAAGTAAGGCCATTCGTGAATGTCTAAACCAATGCCGTGGCCGGTGCGGTGTGGGCAACCTGGAGTTTGATATTCAGGGCCTAAATCTTGCGTCGATAAGTAACTACGTGCAGCTGCATCAACTGTTTCACATGATTCGCCTATTTTAGCTGCGTTAAAAGCAGCAATTTGTGCAGCTTTTTCGTAATCCCAAAATTGGCGTTGACGTTCGGTGGCTTCACCAAAAACGTAAGTACGGGTAATGTCAGATAGGTAGTCGTGGACCTTACAACCGGTATCAATGAGTACCATATCGCCGCTTTTAAGAATTTGCGGATCTTTCACTCCATGGGGAAATGACGTTGCCAGACCAAATAATACAATACAAAAATAGTTACCGGGTGCGCCCACTTTTTGATGTGCTTGCTTGATAAAGGCTTCAACTTCGGTCGTACTAATACCTTCATGAAGCATACTGGCTGTAGCTTTATGTACAGCCAGCGTCATATCCATCGCACGTTGCATTAACGCCAGTTCGTTGGCTGATTTATGCATTCGACAATGAGCCGTTACAGGCTGAGCATTGACAAGCTTTAATCCTGTTTGTGCTTTGTTAATCCCATCATAAATAAAAAACTGTGCGCTCTCATCAATCCCTACAGTTGCATTTTCGCTAATGTTGAGCTTTTGCAATACGGATACAAACAGCTGGTATGGATTTTCGTGTTCTTGCCAACTATGCATTGAGCCATCAATAACTTTAAAGCCGTTTAACGAACCAATTTCAAAGTAAGGAGCAATGTATTGTATTTTCCCCGTCGCTGGTAAAATTGCACCAACGAGTCGCTCGCTAGCGTACCAGCGCATTCCCGTAAAATAAGTAAGGTTAGTACCGGCATTTAAATAAATGGCCGCAATGTCATTGACCTGCATATAGGCTTGAGCGTTGGCAATACGTGCTAAATGTTCATCAGCTTGGATCGGTGTTAAATTGCCTGTCATATTGCTTAGGTTTGCAAGTGCTTGCTCTTTAGTTTGGGTACCAATACCAAATGTTGTCATGGTGATTTCCTTTATCCGTCTGTGGCTATTGTGGGTGTGGACGTGCTTCACTGCAAGCAAGTTGCGTTGAAAAGCGGCTAATACAATAAGGCTGTATATTTATGTTTGGTGTGTGGTTTAAACACAAAGCGGTGATCAACTCTGCGGTTACTGCGCCTTGGGTTAACCCTAAGTGCTGGTGACCAAAAGCGAAGTAAAGGTTATGATGTTTGGGGGCGCGGCCAATCACAGGTAAAGAATCCGGTAGCGACGGACGATAGCCCATCCAGGTACTGGCTGCTGTGATCGGTTGATGCGACTCGTCTAATAATGCTCGTGCATGAGGTAATAAAGCCAGCGCTCGTTTATTGTTCATTTTCTTGTTTAACCCTGCAAATTCTACTGTGCCAGCAATTCTTAACCCATGGTTCATTGGTGTCATAATAAAACTACGCTCTGCAGAAGCAACAGGGCGGGATAATCCATGATTAATATCAGCCATACAATGATAACCGCGTTCGGTATCAAGAGGGGTATGATAACCAAGCGGTTTTAATAAGGCGTTGCTCCACGCTCCAGCGGCAATCACTACCTTATTAGCGATATATATATTTTGCTCAGTAATAATCTGATAGTTATTATTATCTTGCTTAACTTCAGTCACTTTTTGCTGACAAAATTGCCCACCTAACTTATTAAATTGTTCTGCTAAATGTATACAAAATAAATGCGGATCAACACTGTGTGCAACCTCTTCAAATAGTAACGCGTATTTAATTGCAGAGGATAAGCTTGGTTCTAGTGCTTGAATCTGATCACGATTAAGTAAGCGTACCTTTATTCCTTGATGCTGATAGGTTTTTAGTGTGTTTTCTATTTCAGCTACAGGGGTTGATTCGAATGTGAGTAAGCTGCCTTTTTTGCTAATCAAGTGGCTAAGTTTATATTCCTTAAGTAGACGTTCATAAGCCGCAAGTGATTGCTCATTAAGTGCTTTTAAAGCCTCAGTATGTGCATGATATTTAATCGTTGGCATGTTTCTTATAAATTTCCAAAACCAAGGTGCCACTTTTACGGCGTAACGCCAATCAATACGAAGTGCTCCTAAAGGGTCGAATAACATAGCGGGTAACTTTTTAAATAACGATGGATGCGCTAACGGAAATATTTGCTCTGTTGCAAAATGCCCAGCATTACCTTTCGAACACCCTTGCGCTAAACCTTGCTCGTCATACAGTGTAACGGTAAATCCTGCGCGCTGTAATTGTAATGCGCTACAAATACCTATAATCCCCGCGCCGATCACGGCGATTTGTTGGTTGTTATTATCCGCCAAAACAGCTTACCTCTTGTTATAAAATCAATACTAAACACTTAATTTACAGGTTATGTATGCATTGCATATCGCTTCAGATATTAGTTTTTAAAAAATCATAGATATTTAATTAAAAATAAATATTTACTTTCAATAAGTTAAGCTTGTTTTTGTTGCTCTAAGAATAAACTTAAAATAGAATATTGATTATTGTATACAATATACTTATTATATCAAGTCTAAACACTAAGTAGGAAAAATTAAATGACCGTAAATAGGCAAGGCACATACCCTGCAGTAACAACTCAGTTCAATGTTCATGATTCAATTAACTTTGCAGAGCAACTAACTGGTCGCGGTGGAGGAACCGTTAGTGCGCCATGTTTAGTGATAACTGCTGACGAAAAAGCAGAAGTGACTGCGCTTTATATTGAAACGATGGCAAATAGCATTGACTTAACTAAATTTAATTCGGATTAAGTATGCGCAAAGGGACATTTTTTTGTATTGACGGCCATACATGTGGTAATCCGGTTAGGCTGATCACTAGTGGGCACCCACTATTACGCGGTCAAACGATGAGTGAGAAACGCCAAGATTTTTTGAAAAATCATGATTGGATAAGACAAGCGCTTATGTTTGAACCACGTGGGCACGATATGATGTCGGGTGGATTCTTATATCCTCCCACAACCGATGATGGTGATGCCGGTATTTTATTTGTTGAAACATCGGGTTGCTTGCCAATGTGTGGCCACGGCACCATGGGCATGGTGACTTTTGCTCTTGAACATGGTTTGTTGCATGCAAAAACGCCAGGGATCTTAAACCTCGACACACCCGCTGGGCGTGTACGAGTTAATTATCTGATGACTGATGGCAAGGTTCAATGGGTTAAAATTTATAATGTACCCGCTTATCTAGCACATCAATCAATTATGATCACTATTGCCGAACTCGGTGAGCTAAGTGTTGATATCGCTTACGGAGGAAACTTTTACATAATTGTACAACCACAAGGTAACTTTAAAGGTATTGAGCACTTAACGGCGGCAGAAATATTAAAATATAGCCCACTTGTGCGTGATGCGATTAACGCTAAGGTTCATTGTGTTCATCCTAACGATCCAACCGTACAAGGGGCCAGTCATGTATTGTGGACCGGTGCCCCCACACACCTAAACTCAACCGCCGCCAATGCGGTTTTTTATGGTGATAAGGCTATAGATAGATCTCCCTGCGGTACTGGCACTAGCGCCCGAATGGCACAGCTATTTAGTAAAGGTGAGCTACAACATGGACAAGAGTTTGTGCATGAAAGTTATATTGGCAGTCAGTTCATAGGTTGTATTGAACAAGTAAGCGAAATTGCTGGTTTACCCGCTATTCTGCCAAGCATACGTGGTTGGTCTCGGGTAACGGGAACCAGCACCATCACAGTCGACGACGACGACCCTTACGCATTTGGGTTTCAAGTAATTTGATCAGGAGCAAAGTATGAAATTAACAGGACAAAGTTTAGTTGCCGGGAAATGGCTTGGTAGTAGCGAACATGGCGAGTTTCAGGCTTTTTCACCTGCAGGTAATAGGCCTTTAGAAACATTATTTTTTAATATCAATAGAGAGCAATTAAACACGGCTATTAATGCCGCAGATAGCGCATTTTTAGAATACCGTAAAACAAGCTATCAGCAACGTGCTGCATTTTTAGATTGCATTGCTGAGCAAATATTATTGCTGGGTGATAAACTTGTTGCGCAAACTCATCAAGAGACGAATTTACCGCTGGCCCGTTTACAAGGCGAACGTATGCGTACGGTTAATCAATTAAAAGCATTTGCAAGTGCTTTACGAACAAATCCCGACTCTCCGTTAGGTTTAAAAATTGTGGATGAAGCCGATGCTACACGTACGCCACTACCTAAACCACATACAGAGCTTAACTATTTACCACTTGGGCCAGTTGCAGTGTTTGGTGCGTCTAATTTTCCGTATGCCTTTTCAACGTTAGGAGGAGACACCGCCGCCGCATTGGCGGCCGGTTGCCCTGTTATTGTAAAAAATCATACCGCGCACCCAGGCACCGGTGAATTAATGGCTCGTGCGGCTTTGGCCGCGATTAAACAATGTGCCATGCCAGTGGGCGTTTTTGCGATGGTGCAAAGTAAAGCATACGCTACTTCTCATCAATTAGTGGCAGCACCGGCAATTAAAGCCGTAGGCTTTACTGGCTCCTTTAATGTAGCAAGTACGCTACAAGCAACGATTGAAAAACGTGATGAACCAATTCCATTTTATGGTGAGTTGGGTAGTATTAACCCACAAATTGTCTTAGCAAATAAAGCGCTAAACCAAGGTGATGAAATCGCCACGGCATTGTGCCAGTCAATGTTGATGGGTAATGGCCAGTTTTGTACCAGCCCTGGACTGTGGTTAATTCCAGCCGGATGTGATGAATTAGAAGCAAGTATTGCGCGTAGTATCAGCAGTGCTGCATCAGACACGCTGCTTACGCCAGGGATCGTTAAAACGTTTAAGCGGCAGATAATTCAACGCAATGAGTTATCTGCAATCAGCTTACTTGCAAAAGGCCAGCTTACAGAGGATTTTCATGCTAACGCTCACGTGTTTAGCTGCGATGTGGATAATTATTTAGCACAGCCGCTCCTGCGCGAAGAAGTTTTTGGCCCTGCGGCTTTAGTTGTTCGGTACGATAGCGAACAACAATTAATGACCATGATCAGCCAATTAGAAGGTCAGCTAACGGCGAGCATACATGGCACACAGGACGATTTAGCAAAGGCTGGGCATTTTATCGAAGCGCTACAATATAAAGTCGGGCGTTTAATACAAAATCAAATGCCAACGGGTGTTGAAGTGTGCGGTTCGATGAATCATGGCGGGCCATTTCCAAGTTCAACAGACGTACGGAGTACCTCTGTTGGCACAAATGCAATGCTGAGGTTTATGCGACCAATTTGCTATCAAGCGTAAAAAATAACAATGGGGCAATAAATTTGTATTGACCCATTCTCTTTAACTAACAAGAGTATAGTTTGGCATATTGGAAAATTTAGGTATAATGTATGCTAAATGCAATTGTTAGGAACCACCAAGGTGATAGAGCACAAAACCCGTACACAGCTTGTAGCGGAAGCGATCCGCGCAAAAATCCTCTCTGGTGAAATTAAAGCAGGCGACCCATTACGTCAAGCAGCATTAGCCACTGAGATGAATGTAAGCCGTATTCCCGTACGCGAAGCCTTATTACAGCTTGAAGCTGAAGGTTTGGTTAATTTTGAAGCGCACAAAGGTGCAACTGCCACACAATTGTCAGCGTCACAAATAGATGAAATATTTGACCTACGGGCTCTACTCGAAGCGGAGTTACTTAGTCACTCAATAAAAAACTTAACGAATCAAGATTTAATTGATGCAGAACTCGTTTTAACCGAGCTTGAAAGCGCCATGGAAGCGGGGGATACACACCTTGTGACAGGGAATTTGAATAGCCGATTCCATGCTAAATTATACAGCCGTGCGCAGCGTCCACAAACCCGTGAACTGGTTGATATATACAGCAAAAACTCTGAGCGTTATGTCCGTATGCATATTTTATTAGCAGGTGGTTTAACCACGGCTCCAGAAGAGCACCGCACTTTACTTGATCTATGCCGAGCTAAGGAAACCAACAAAGCATGTGATTTCCTTAAAAAGCATATTGTTGGCGCTAAAAACGACATCAAAAAACTACTCATAAAAATTGAGGATGAAAAGAAGTAAAAAGTGTTAAGTCATAAGCGGCGGGTAAACTTTGCGTTAGTAGTGCGGAGTTTTCCCTCAGATATAGAAAGTCTATTTTATAGCATAAAAATGTTCAGATATAATGGTATTTAAATATCATAGTTTCAATAAATTCAAAGCTTTAAATGGTTAATTAAAGATTGCCTATATAGATAGATTTATATAAAGCCCTATCAATTTAAAATCTACTGCTAGCTCCTAACTTCTTCTATAAATAAATTGAATATCACAGTAATTATTACGGCCCAGTTTCGCTCATATAATATCCGCGTATGTAAATTATCAACTAAATAAGACTTTAGCCTCATTTTTTAAATATTTACTATCAGAAGATCAGCTACTTATATTAACACATCAAAAAAATGCATATTTAATATTGTATACAATATGTAAATAATGTATATTTTTTGCGTCACTGATTGGGTGGACAACAAAATCAACAGGATCAAGGAACATTTACATGTTTACATATAATAAAAAGCAAAACCGAGGTGTTGGTGTTAAAACATTATTAGCTACAGCGGTAACCGCTGCGTTGATAATGGCACCGGCTGCACACGCAGTAGATGGTAGTAGTATTGTAAAAGGCCATGTAGTGGCACAGGCTGGCAATGATTTAATTGGCGCAACAATTACGCTAAAACATAAAAGTAAAGGCTTGGTTTACACAATTACCAGTAACGCTGAAGGCGATTATTTACTGCGTAACGTCCCTGTCGGTACTTATGATGTCACCATCGTTAAAGATGGTTATCAAACTCTCACTGAAGAAAATGTTGATGTAAGCATTGGGCAATCAATTATTCTTGATATTCAGCTATATAAAGCGGGTACAGATATAGAACGTATTGCAGTAACAGGTGCCGCTATTCGTCGTGTTGATATGGCATCTTCTACATCAGGTTTAACATTTAGTGATTCAGAACTTAAAGCGATGCCAGTCAATACAGGGTTTGAAAGTATTGCTTTACTAGCGCCGGGCACGGCAGCACCTGGTGGTTCAAATTTTAAAGGAGCATCGAGCTTTGGTGGTTCATCGGCGGCTGAAAATGGTTATTATTTTAATGGTTTAAATGTCACTAGTATTCGCACTGGGTTAGGATCAATTCGCTTACCATGGGAAGCGATTTCGCAAACCCAAGTTAAAACTGGCGGTGTGAGTCCTGAGTTTGGTGGGGCATTAGGTGGCATTGTTAATGCAGTATCTAAATCGGGTGATAATGATTTTAATTTTGGTGCGGAGGTACGCTGGGATCCAGACAGCTTGCGTAATCAGCATGATTCAATTTTTCAAGATAATGGCACGGTAAGCACAAATACAAAAAAAAATAGCTACGACTTTAAAGAGATACAATTGTGGGCAAGTGGTGCGATAGTTGAAGACACCTTATTCTTTTACGGCTTATTTGCACCACGCAGAGAAGAATCCAAGGGCGCAGGGCAAACAACATATTCTGATTTTGAACGTGATGAAGACCGTTGGTTTGGTAAATTAGATTGGTTTATTAATGAAAATCACTCCGTTGGTTTTTCTGCAATGAATAACAAACGTAGCTGGACCGATAAAACATTTGCTTATAGTTGGCAAGATAATGTGGTTGGCGCACAACAGGGTGTTGATGCTCCAGGCGAAGATGGCGGTAAAGTTTATAGCATAAACTATAACGGTTACTTTACTGACACGCTTTCTGTGTCCGCTGTTATTGGTCGTGTGACTGAAAATGTTGAAAATGTGGTTGCCTCACCTAATCCTGGTGTATGGGACGAGCGAGACGGTTTTATTACTTTAAGCCAGCATACTAATTCAAATGTGAGCGAGGAAGAATATACTCGCGATCAGGCGCGAATTGATTTTAACTGGGATTTAGATGTCCACTCAATTCAGTTTGGCGTTGATTACACTAAAGTTGATGTTGTTTTCCATTCTGGTCAAAACGGGGTTGGCGATGCTGAAGGCTGGTGGACCGTTAAAACTGCGGGTGAAAATGATATTTCTGGCGCAGCAATAGGCCGTGATTTCATTGAACGTCGTATTCGTACTCGTGATGTCGACTCAGACACAACATCATTAGCATTTTATGTTAATGACTCTTGGCAAGCAACTGATAACTTAGTGTTAAATTTAGGTGTACGGTATAGCCAATTTGAAAATACAGTATCAGACGGCCGTACTTTTGTAGATATGGATAACCAAATCGCACCACGCTTACAAGCTATTTACGACGTGGCGGGCGATGGCAGTGCCAAAGTGTTCGCAACCTATGGGCGTTATTATCAACCCGTATCAGCAAACATGAATGTGACCCAAGGCTCAGCATCAGTAGAATGGTTTGAATACTTTGATTTAGACGATGTTGATAGTACTGGCGCACCGAGTTTGCTGGCTGATGGTTCGCCAAGTCGTGGTGATATGTTACGTGATCGACGCTGGCGTCAACGGGGTATCACAGAGCCGGGATTAATTGCATCAAGTTCTTTAAAACCTATGTACAGTGATGAATTTACTTTAGGCTATCAACAAGAAGTATTCAACACAATGTCAGCAGGTATCCGTGCTATTTATCGTGATCTAGGTCGCAGTGTAGAAGACACCGATGTAGGCCCGATATTAGCTAAAAAACTGGCAGAAATGGGGATCACCGATAATGTCGGTCAAGGTTCTTACTATGTACTGAATAACCCAGGTGAAGCCATTCAAATGTCGTATGATTTTGATGGGGATGGCCAAGTTGATGAAGTTAATTTAAGTGCTGAAGAACTTGCCTTGCCAACAGCGAAACGTAAATATTTAGCGTTAGAGTTTACCCTTGACGGTAATGTAACAGATGATTTGCGCATTAATACTTCATACACATGGTCACACAGTTACGGTAACACCGAAGGTCTAGTTAAAACAGATAACGACCAAGCCGATCCCGGTTGGACAACATCATACGACTATGGTGATTTAATGGATCATGGCTATGGCAACTTACCCAATGACCATCGCCATGCGATAAAATTTAGCGGTGCATATAATATCACAGACGCATTAACAGTGGGTTTAGTGGCTCGTACAATATCGGGGCGTCCGAAAAGCTACTTTTCAGTACATCCATCGGGTGTTGATAGCTGTGAACAAGGCAGCCCATGGGATGCGTGTATAAGCCAAGATTATGATCACGCATCACACTATGATGAAAATGGTGATCCCGCTGCACGTGGTAGTAAAGGTAACTTACCATGGATGACAAACGTTGATATGTCACTTACGTATTACACGGACTTCTTCGGAACTGATATGACACTAAAAGGCACAGTTTATAACCTATTCAATAGCGACAGTGCATTGTCAATTAATGAAGAAAGAACCCAATATGGCAATAACGGACTTGAACTTAACCCAGATTATGGCCTAGTCACAGGACGACAAGGCGAGCGTTATGTTTCATTAGTGGCCCGTATAAAGTTTTAATTATCCCTTGGATAAGCTGTGTTGAATATTAACCATAATAAGATCGTCATTCTAACAGGCGAAATTACTATGATTGGTGTGATGTTTAAGCACATTCTCTATTAAGAGTGATACAGCTTTTTGTGTCGAGCAGGAAACTGCTCGGCATTTTTTAGTTATTGCAGATATAGTCATAAGCAATATATTGTATGCAAATTTAAAGGAGGAAGAAATGAACCCGACTTTATTTTCTCATTGGCAACAGCCAAATAATGATTGGCAAAAAATTCATACTCTTGATATGCATACCGGTGGCGAGCCGTTGCGTATTATTGTTGATGGTTTTGCTCAATTAACCTCAGGCACTATGCTTGAAAAACGTGCCGAATGTTTAGCTAAATTTGACGCTTTACGCCAAGCATTAATGTTTGAACCTCGCGGTCATAGTGATATGTACGGCGCGTTGATCACTGAACCAGAACGCGCAGATAGCCACTTTGGCGTGCTTTTTCTCCATAATGAGGGTTATAGCACTATGTGCGGCCATGCCATTATTGCGCTTGCAACGGCTGCAAAAGACTGCAGTGTTAGCCATTTTCAAGAAGGGATTAATGAACTGCGCATTGATACTCCCGCAGGATTAATTAAAGCGTATATCACGTTGAAAAATAATGTTTTACAGCAGGTATATTTTGATAACGTTGTCAGTTTTGTTGATCAGCAAGATATGCAGGTTGAGTTAGCCATGTATGGCCAAATCAGTTGTGATATAGCATTTGGTGGTGCGTATTACGCCTTTGTTGATGCAGACACAATCGACTTAAATTTAACGCCAGATAATTATCAACAAATAGTGATGTTAGGTAAAGCGATTAAAGAGCAAGTAAATACCCAGTATCAACCGCATCATCCGCAAGATGATGCGTTAGGGTTTTTATATGGGGTTATTTTTTACTCTAACACGCAACTTAGTAATCATGATGTATTTAGCCGTCATGTGTGTATTTTTGCTCAAGGAGAACTTGATAGAAGTCCAACGGGCACGGGGGTCAGTGCTCGTGCCGCACTGGCTTTTGCAAAAGGCCAATTAAAGATTAATCAGGGGTTTAACATTGAAAGCATTTTAGGCTCCGTGTTTAACGTGCAAGTAAAGGAAGCACGCCAGATTGGTGATTTTGCAGGAATTATCCCAAGAGTGAGTGCCAACGCCTTTGTGACCGGCAAGCACACGTTTTTCATTGATCCTCGAGATCCCTTAAAGCAAGGATTTATATTTAAATGAAGACCCATTTTTTACAGCGTCAACAGGTTATTAAAACCCAATTGGCCGCACAGGATCTTAGCGCATTGTTAGTGCTTGGACATGAAAATATTCTTTACTTAAGTGGTTTTAGCGGCAATGCTGCGTATGCGTTAGTAACAGCAGAACGCTGCTTACTTATTACTGATTATCGTTATTTTGAGTTAGCCCAAACACAATGCCAAGGGTTTGATGTTATTAGCCGAGACCGTGATAACGAAAGTTTAGGCCATTGCATTAATCGTTTTTTGACAGAAAATAGTCGATTAGGATTTGATGCTGCTTTTATTAATGTTGCGCTGTGGCAACAAATCGAAACAGAACTATCTCAACATGAGCTGCAACCTATTCAAGGTTTAATAGAACGCCAACGCATGATTAAAAACGATTGGGAAGTGGCGCAAATTAAAGCAGCCGCAGCGATTGCTGATGAAGCTTTAGCACAGACATTGCCGTATTTTAAAGCTGGAGTCAGTGAGCGAGATTTAGCATTAGAACTTGAGTTTAGAATGCAAAAGTTAGGTTCTGAGGGCATGTCATTTTCAACTATTTTAATGTTTGCAGAGCGTACTTCTTTGCCACACGGTAGTCCAAGTGATCAAATACTTAGCGAGGGTGACTTTATTACTTTAGATTTTGGTGCAGTCGTTAATGGCTACCGCTCAGACATGACCCGTAGTTATGTACTTGGACACGCATCAGTAAAACAAAAACAAATTTACGATAGTGTCGCAACCGCACAGCAAACCGCCATTAATTTACTCAAACCGGGAGTCGGTTGTATTGAATTACAAAACGCATCACAACAGGTGCTAGATAATTCTGGGTTTGGTCAATATGCAGGTAAAGGGCTAGGCCATGGGCTTGGTTTGTTTTTACACGAATCCCCATTTATTAATGTCAACAGTGATTATGATTTAGCACTAGGAAATGTCATCACTATAGAACCTGGTATTTATATTCCTGATTATGGTGGTGTGCGACTAGAAGACGATATTCTGATCACCTCATCTGGGTATGAAATTTTAACTCATGCACCTAAACCTTTTGAATTGGAGGTATAAAAATGCAAATTATTGATAAAACTATAATAGACAGCGCACTTAACTTTGAAATGTTATTAGAGGCGATGCAACAAGGTTTTTCTCAACACTTTTGTATGCCAAAACGTAATGTGTACGAACTCAATGAGAGTGACACTAATCATGATGCTTTTGCGGTCTTACCGGCTTGGAATGAGCAATTTATTGGCGTAAAGGCGTTTACCTATTTTCCAAAAAACAGCCAAGCTGGATACGCCTCATTGTACTCAAAAATAATGTTATTTTCACGCGAGTATGGAGAACCACTTGCGCTTGTTGATGGCACATGTATTACGTTATGGCGTACCAGTACGGTGTCAGCATTGGCAAGTCGATATTTATCACGGGAAAATAGTAAGCACCTTGTCTTTTTTGGTAGCGGTAATTTAGCCGCCTATATGATCCGTGCGCACCTAACAGTACGAGATTATAAAACGGTTACACTTGTTGCCCGTAATCAACAAAAAGTCGCCATATTACAAGCGCAACTACAACACGTATTTCCACAGGTGAATTTTGTAATAGGACAAAGTTGCGAAGTACTTATTGGCAGTGCTGACGTGATCAGCTGCGCAACAGGCTCACCAACCCCACTGTTTGATGGTAACTGGTTACAACCGGGTACTCATGTTGACTTAATTGGTAATCATCATAGTGAGCACCGAGAGTGTGATACAGCAACCATCATTCGCAGTCGTGTATATGTTGATAGTAAAATTAATGTACTTGGTGAAGCAGGCGATCTACTATTACCCATCAAAGAAGGGGTTTTTAGTGAGCAGGATGTGTGCGCTGAGTTAGCTGATTTAGCTAAAATTAACACGACTGCGCGCTTTAATGAAACTGATATTACGGTATTTAAGTCTGTTGGCACCGCGCTAAGTGACTTAATTGCAGCTGGCCAAGTTTATCAGTCTTTGCAAGGCTAGCAAAAAATGAGTGCGATGCTGTTGCTGTTGGGAATAGGTTTTATTGTTTTAGGTTTATTGCCTTTATTGAGGTGGTTAAAATGTAAAGTAAGTAAACATCATTGGCGTGTATGCGAAATTGACAGGATTACTTCAGTTGTTAATACCCGCGTAGTAGCATTAGAACTGATGCAGCATAAATTTATGCTAGTCAGTTTTCGTTTTAATGGGCATATACATAGCATATTAGTTGAGTATAACGAGCATTTATGTGCTCGTTATAAATACGGAGAGCGATGTACTTTTTGGGTTGATAAAAGCAATCCCCTGACTGTGTATAATAACACTAGACTTTGGCATGATTTTTCTATTGTTTGGTTATTCTCTGGAGTAAGCCTATGTATAGCAAGTTTTTTTGCGTAAGGTAACCATATTAACATATTTTTGCATCGTAACTATTAAGGTCGTTTACAGCAATGACTAATTTAATCTCGTGTTTTAGGTGACTTTACGCAATCGTTTTTGTTAAATATGTTTTACAGTTACCATAAAATAGAAGCCATATGAGCTATTCCTACTTGTATCTAATTGAATTTTGATACTTTAATTTTATTAAAAATCTTTAGCAACCCTTTACAAAAGCCTTTGTATTTGGAAAATTATGATGAGGTTAAACCATGGTTATTTGGTGGGTGATTATCAGGGCACTTTCATAGGTAGTGCTGTATATATGATTGTCAGCGAATTATTATTGATTATCTATAATACTAATAACTTTATTACAAATAGTATGATGATCACGGTTGAATTTATTATCGAATTCAAACGTGGTCATATTTAAGCTTTATTCGCCTTTATTAGGACCCACAAGTAATTGATACTTTCTGTTATCAAGTGGTTTGTTAGGTTTTGATAATTCAATGTAAGGTGCTTTGACAGCAATCACATACTTTTTCACCCTCATTGAGGTCAACAATCACGTCTACTCGTGGTAATTGCGCCGGCAGTGGGCGGCGTTTCGGTTTGGCTTTTTCTTTCTTTACTGAGGGCGATGTGGCCAATTGCGCTTTATGATACTCATCAAGCGTTTCTTCTGCTTCATTGAATACTTTTTAACTTATTAATAAAAATGTTTGCATTCATTTGAAGCTCTTTTCTTGATTTTATGGTTTGTGTGATAACAACCATTTGATCATGAATTGAGCTTCAACTCAATTTCTTAAGATCTTACCTATGACATGGATGTAGGTAAGGGGCGTGAGCTGGACGCGGAAGCTTTGCTCGGTTTTTACTTATTCTTACAGGGATGTAAGCCAGTAGAATAACGCAGGAGCAGTTATCGAGTCCACTAGGTTACAAACCTCGCGCCGCGATTAAATGGCCCCTAGTTTGAACAAATATTAATCCGCAAAGGTCAAGGTTTATGAGTAAATGTATGTAAAACTTCCTCAAAGATAATTTTCATTTAAATCCATTAATTTCATTCGCTTATGATTTTATTTTGAAATTATTCAACCTGAATAAATCAAATTTATATTACAGGCTTGAATTTAGACTCTTTAGTGAATTCAGCTTAGACTCAATGATACTAACTAATTTAGTGCTCATATCAGCCACGCTTTGTAACTCTATGCCTAGGGGGGGTTAAAGTGATAGAATCCATTGCTTATAAAGCGCGCAGAGAAAAATCTCAGATGTAAACAGCACCAGGCTATCTAGGAAAGAAAAAGGTCGCGCCAATCGAGCAAGTGCACTATTAATTGTTGTTAAATATCATTGCCGGTTCGTAAGTTGTATTGCCACATCTTGTGGCATTACTAAATGTCACCATTAATATTTTTGATAAAGGTATTAGAAAGCTGCATACTACCGAGCTGAAAACACCTCAATAGTTACCCCACCAAAGGAGCCGATAACTTCTGATACCACTTTATCAGAGCGTATTTTTCTTTGTGATCTAGCATCAAAATCAGTTAAAGCCTTAAGCTTAAGCTCATTACTTTGAATTATGATTATAGGCATTGGTGCTGTTACTGTTTTTATTCCAGCATCAAAACGTATATTTGCTGCCGGTTGTACGCGAACCTGCCGGCGTATCCTAAGCAGCTCCCCAGGAGTTTGCTTAATTTTATTGATCAATTGCTCAAGAGGTACGCGGTATTCTGGCCCCGATCTATCAAACTCCTCTTCAATTTTAAGTAAAAGGTCTTTTTTAACCGGCTTTGATAGCGAGTCCTTTCTTTGCCAGGCGAATCGAATTGATTGAATGTTTTGCTCTGAATAACATCGAATATGCCTATATAGGTGCATGGTCATAATACCAGGGCACTCTGCGCGAAGCGCTTCAAACCGGTCTTGCCTTGTTTCATACGTTTGAATGATATGGTTTTCGATATCCGTTTTTGCCGTGTTTATTTTATCCACCAGCTCAGGGATAGTAATGCTTGTTGGGTTTTGGGCAGGGGAGAGCCAAATAACGCCGACAGTGCGCCGCGCTGATTTTTGTGAATAGCCTGGTTGTATGTAAAGGTCTTGGTAGCAGGATGCCGCGAGTTCAACAGCCTTATGTCCGGTATGTTCTTCTGCTGCAATATATTTAACCGGTTCACTTTCCATTCCCTTTGAGGTGCAGGGTAGTGGGTAGGCAAGAGCGGCCAATGGTTGCGTATGTGTGAGAATTGTATTGAGAGAACGGATATTGTTTTTCAACTCATCAAACCGGTCAGTGATAAAAGGCATGGCATGCACTCGATATTTGTAGTGATAGAACAAATTACAGTTAATAGGTTAAGACTAGACCATCATGCAATATAATGAAAGTTAACCATGTAATACTTTTAATATTAACTTTTGTGGTACTACTTTGGCTGGCCTCGCCCTGAGATTAGGGTGAGAAAGAGAGAGAAAAAATAGAAAAAGCAATGAAGTTGGCCGGGAAGGAGCTCGGGGTTAAGGGTTTGTTTATTATAAACCCTTAAATGCATGATGGTCTAGATGAGCCTTACCACTTAAATCCGTATCCGCGTCAATGTCTCTTTGATTTCCAATATCTTCAAAAGTCCAACCTTTACGGTTTGCTATTTGTTTGAAAACGGAAAATTTTTTACCTATCAAATATGTCTTGTTGATTAGTTTTCAATTGTTTTAAATCACTGGATTTTGAAGTAGGTTATTGACCTGTTCTATTTACTTTAGCCAACATCTGGTGTTTGTACACCGCATTTCAACGGTTGTTTCAATTAGTGGGTATACATCCAATAAGGTATTTTGATTAAAAATAGGCTCATTGTTAAATGTCCAGCGTTAGGTTAGTTAAAGAGTGATCCCTAATTACTCTAAAGTCGCTTATCCTGAGTAGCTAGCCCCCCCTCAGCACCACCTAAGGTAAAAGCAATGGCTAACACAACACCATTTAAAACTCTTACCCAACTTCCTGGCAGCCTTAAAAGCTAATAAATTATATGTTTAACAAGTATTAATGCATTTAATGGCAACATGACTAACTAGTCCTAATGCGATAAACTATTAAACATTTTGAACTTATGATTTAAAGTAGGGATGCAGTGGAATTGAAGTAACGGGAAAATGATTAGCTATGAAAATAGGATATAACACTAAGTATAGGAAAAGTTTTATTTAAAACTTCATCCAAAAATAAGCCACTGTACGAAGATACCCGCCCCAACAATCATTGCAATAACAAGACCTATTACAAATCCACGCATAGCAAGTAGAACAAATAATAATGCATGAAACACTTGGAATACCCGCGCCCAAACCCCCTCTTTAAACGATAAACCAAACCACTCTTCTGTCACATACTCATTAAAAACGTCACGAATAGAATCCTTATTTATTCTTCTTTAGGAGGAGTATATCAACTAAAAAAATCTACACACAAAAAGACTTACCCTAAGGTACTCGTGGATAAACCTTAAAATAAAGATATACACCTTGTGGGGAAGCCTAAATAAAGACTAAATTTAGTCTTTTATTATTCTCATGCTATAATTTAAGTAAGCAGTTGAATACTTCGTGCTTAATTTGGAACAAATAAAAAGGTGAATACCATGAGAGTTGAGACTATCAGCTACCTAAAGAAAAATGCGGCTACTTTAACACTTGATGAGCCTATGATTATAACTCAGAACGGAATCCCATCGTTTGTTATTGAGTCATTTGCAGAGAAGAAAAGAAGAGATGAAGCGGTCGCTTTATTGAAGCTTTTATCATTCTCTGTAGAAGATTCAAAAAACAACAGAGTTATGTCTAGTGCTTCATTCAAGAAACGATTAGCCAATCGTAAACTTGAAGCGGAGAAAATAAATAATGACGCAAAAATTTGAGATTGAATACACCGAATCATTTTATAAGACAACGGAAAACCTAATCAATCATCTATCATACTACTCAACTGAAATAGAAGTTATTAGTAAAATAGAGAAAATAATAGATGACTTTGAGGAAAGAATAAAACGAGCACCGGAATCTTGCCAAATATCACCGCCTCTAATGCAAGAGCTTGGAATTAAAACATGGAGAGAGTACAACAAAGGCGGCATTCGAATACTATACCGCGTCATAAAAGATGAAAGTAAAGTAGTGGCTGATGTATTTTTATCACAAAAACAAGATATAGAAAGGGCCCTGACAGACTACTGTCTGATGCATATTTAAGAACTTTTTTATTTTCTTGCGCCCTAACAGGCGCGCGAAAAAGGATGTCGGCTGATCCTCTAAACGATGTATTGCTCCCCAGAAGTGCTATTGGCCTTTATGTTCTACAATATTTTTTGTAAAACAGCTCTAATATTTCTCTTGTTTCATGGTCTTCTCGTTGAAGTGGTTTTGTTATTTTGGCATACATTTGAATCAAAAGACGATTGAATATAATGGTGGCGTGGTGTCCTGTCATTTTCAAACAATTCAACCCCTGCATGAAAACATATTGCATCATTTTCTCCTGGAGAATTACTTACAAGTGATTCTACTATTTTTTTATATTCATTTTGCCTAAACGCTAGTCTGCCCTCTGAATTCAAAGCTTCCCATTGTGTATTTCTTTGCTGTAAAGCCTCGGTAATCCCCCCATTTTTAATGGAGGCTATCTGTAGAATCTTCGTTGTTCAACTTTTCCAGTTTTTGTATGGGGGTTATGCCACCTATCCCCATGTTAGGCCGTTCATTATTATAAGTCCATAACCAATCGGTTGCTTTATCTTGTAACTCACTAATATCTCTGTAAATATAATGACTTAGCCAGTCGTAACGAACCGTTCGGTTGAAGCGCTCTATATAGGCATTTTGCTGCGGGTTACCGGGTTGAATAAACCGTAATTCGATATCATTATTTAACGCCCATTGCGCTAGCTGCTTGCTAATATATTCAGGCCCATTATCACATCTGATAGCTTTGGGTTTACCACGCCACTCTATAATTTGATTTAACGAGCGGATCACACGTTCAGCAGGAAGTGATAAATCAGCGTCAATAGTCAGCCCTTCACGATTAAAGTCATCAATGACATTAAACAATCGACATGCTCTGCCATCCGCTAATTGATCATGCATAAAATCCATTGACCAACATTCATTGATGGTTTCTGGTACTGCCAATAGCTCAGGCTTATCTCTATTTAAGCGTTTCCTTGGCTTGATCCGCAAATTTAACACAAGATCACGGTAAATGCGGTAAACTCGCTTGTGATTCCACTTGTGCTTTTTTACATTACGCAAATATAAAAAACATAATCCAAATGTCGGAAGACAATAATTATAAATAGTTCGTTACATGTAACTATGGCTAACCTTCTGTTTTATATAACTTTGTTTGAGGTTACACTTTTGGATGTTTTTAACTATCTCAAAAGTAACCTTAATTTGAAATTATTAACATTAAATTCAGGCAGTTAGCTGTATATTAGTTGCGTTACATTGCTATTGTCCGCAAGAACATTGCTCAGAGCCATGTTTTTTCGTATTAACGTAGCATTTTGTGATTGAACTTTAGCGAGCATAGCTTTCAATTCTGCCACCTCAGACCGCAAGTCTCGATTGCGGTCTTTGTATTTATTAAGTTCAGTTTGTTTGGCATCACGTTGCTGTCGAATATCTTTGTTTACACCGCCTTTAATACGCTCTAATAGTTCAGGGCAATCACGGTGAATCAATGCTCGACTTACACCTGCTTCTTCGGCAACGGCAGCGACACTCATTTTGCGTTTATGAGAAACAGTATTTGGACGACCTTTTTCGATTCGAACAATGGCAAGTCGAACCGCTTTATGTGTCGCTTTTTCTTTCTGGTTAGACATTTATCACCTCGATATCCTTTCTCTCGTTAATCTCTTGCTTCATAGCTTCAACATCAATACCCAATGCCACTAGAACCTTTTCACAGCGTTCCATGCCTTTTTTTACCGCCGCTCTACCAGCTTCACCAATATCATCCAATTGCATCAGTTTCATTTGCTGCACTAGCATTCCCTCCCAATAAGGCAGGTGTCGCTTATCTACAATGCCGCTTTCACAGCTATCAGGCTTACCACACTTACACTCATCATCATTGGTGCACCACCCAATACCTGTTGAGCGAATTGGTATGGAGCTAGAGTATGCCTTTGCCATAGCACTAAGAGAGCCAAAAGATTTAATTAACTCTTTATCCTCACGGACTTTCATGATGTTTTGAGCTATGTCGCCACCAGTGATAGGCATGTCTAGTTCAAACCAATCTTGCTTAATTTCTTCTTCAACCAGATATTTCTCTCGAAGCATTTCTTCAAACAATTCAGCATCAAAAGCATCATTAAAGGCATACAAAGTGGTCATGGTAATTGACCAATGTTTAAAGTGGTCTTTTAATGCTCTCAAGTCACCTAATTCAGAGTGAACCGCATAATTAGCAAAGGTACGTCTGAATTGGTGCGCTGATAGGTTCCAATTATTCCCTATTTGTTCACATAAGTTTGGCAACCTAGTGTTAGTCATTGCCACCCCTGACAATAGGTAAATTGCGTTTCCTTTTCCCCGGTTTTTCGATAGGCAGATGTGGTTTGAGATTTCCTCAAGTCGATGTGCTTCCACATGATCGTTGCTTGCTTTCGCTTTTAGTAAATCACACTCAAGTTGGTCTTGAAGTGGAGCGCTCAAACGGCCAAGAATATCAATCGCTTCCGTGGCTATCCTTGGCGCAATCCACTCAGCTAACCCTGTATGTGTTTTCTCAGAGACAGTTTCGATGTGGTAGTAAGTGGTGTCACCTTTCGTTTCAGAGCGATACGCATCACGCTTAATGCCTAATATTTCATGGATACGCATACCCGTTGTGAGTAACAGCCAGAAGATACAGCTATCTCGAAGTAGCAATGTTTCTCTCTTTTTTGACGATTCCAGAATTTCATCAGCTTTATCTAGGTATGATTTAGTGAACTGGCACAGCGGAATTAGCACTTTATTTGGAATAATGGGGGTCTTACCTTTGGTAATGGCTTCCCGATACGCTTCACCAACATACCCTGCTTGCTCATTAGCGGTTGATTGAGGCCAAGGATGCTCTTTGACAAAATCAAACTCTTTACAGTGGTAATAAAGGTATTCTAGAACGCGGAATCTATCCACCTTGGTGACTGCTGTCAGTGGTTTAGTCTCGCCTTTTCGTTTTGAGTGCAGGGTATTTACATGCCTAACGTAGGCATTTGAGGTAAAAGCTGTCAGCCCATGTGTAACTGTAGTATCTGAGCTTAAAACCCACTGAAAATAACTTTTCAACTTGTCCAATGTTTTCACAAGAGTATTAAGAGCTAACCCCTTTTTGAATTTGCTCCAGATTACCCACTTTGCCATGCGCTTCATTTGAGTATCATCAATCGTAGAAAAAGTAAGGTTTAATGCACTTGCTATAGTTGCTTTCGTACCTTTCCTAGCAGGAAACACCCATACATCTTCCTCAAATCGAGATAGCGTTTGGTATTCACCATTGGCGAGTTTAATGTAGGTCACGATACCCGTTAGAGAGCCATCAATGACTTGCTCAAGCGCACTGGTGCTTGGCTTTGGGCATTGCTGAATTGCAAACTCAGCTTGCGTGAGTATTAACACAATTGAACTCATTGCGTCACCTTCAACATATCAAGGTTTTGCCAGTACGGATGTGGATTAGATCTTGCCCGTTCTTTTTCAGCCTCTACACGCTGTAGCTGACCAAGCTTTGCAAATTCAGGGACAACTTCTTCATCTACGATTCTTAGAACATTTTTTAAATGACGCTTCCAGTCTTTACGACCAAACTCGTCACGGCTTCGAATAATCGCCCAATAAAAACTAAAGAGTTTGTACAAATCATCACCTGTAATAACGAAGCTTTTACAGCGGAAGCAGCCTAAAAAGTCATTACAGAACGAGCCATTTTTCGGTGCTTTATCGCCATTCTTAGGGTCTTTACAATGCCCTACAGGGACACTTGGCTCTGCGCACGTTAGCTCTTTAACTCGTATCTCACCCATTAAGCCCAAGTTGCGCTTTGATTGCTCAGGAGCTTGCAGGTAGTGGTCAAGCGTTCCTGTCCCACTGTGTTTGGCTTGCCGCGCAGCAATTAACAAACTCTCACCACTCAGCTCATAAATACCATTGATGAACGTCTTGCGAAAACGGCTTACATTAAGTTTCATCGTTCGACCATCTTCATCTCTTAAGTCGTACTCTTTGATGAATTTTTTGATGTTATATCGAAGCAGCCTTTCTGCTAGAGAGGAGACCGTACCTCTCTCTGCACCTATGTGGGCAACTCTAGGCTCATAGACAAATACCAAGTCGGAATCGATAGACTTTCTCACTTGGCTATTACGCTCAATGATAGCCTCAATAAGATAAGCCACATCAAGCTTTATTCCTTGCACTACTTCAAGTTCCTGTGATTTTCGTAAATTGTGCAATTGCGTGGAGTTGCCTCTTTTTTTGAATACGGTTAAGAGCTTGCGGCAATCTTTAAGTGGGTGGTCGGTCAATGAGTCGGTAGTCATATTGAGAAGCGGAGATGTGTTGATGCCTGTCTGAATCGCCACAGCTAACAAACACAGTGTTAACTGATAACCTGTTAGTGGTTCGGTCTTTTGATAAATCGGCTTAATTGCTTGTTTTAGCGCAACCACCACCTGCCTTTTTTCATGGGGAGTCAGTGGTTTCTCGCCCTTTGCACGTTTACTTGAATTTGGAAATGGGCTCTTAGGAAAGAAATCACTGTTTAGGTTTATGTCATCAATGACTGACCAATAGCCCTTGTCCCTCATGTGTATCAGCATTGACTTGAGATGAGTGTAGTAACCTTTTAGGGTGTTATACCCTAACTCACAACCTCTAAGGTGCAGTAAATATTGCTCGATCAACTCTGGCGTAATGTCATCTTGTGTTAAGTCCTCACCCGCTGAATACCTAAATAATGTAAGGTATTCAGCGAAATGGAAAAAACCATTTTTAAAATAACCTTTTTGAGTTTCCTCGCTAAGAGCATCGGTATTTTTCAGCAGAGCTTTTGCGGTGTAGTACACTCGATTTGTAATGTCGTCATAACCTTTGCCATAGAAACGAGTAAAATTGACGTTAGAACCATTGCCACCTTTTGAACCGATATTCGGGTAATTCACTACAGGGTTGATTGGTCGGACTATTTCTCGATTTTGAGCAGTGTCAGTTGTTGACTCTACTGCCGATGTTTTCTTTAGCTTGTCTTTGTTAATAGACAGTTTTTTTCTTTGTCTCGCCATATTTCACCTACACAATCGCATCAATCTGTTGTTGATACTCAATCGACAAGTCATCGACCAAATCATTAACCAAATGTAAATATTTCATCGTGGTTGTGATACTTGAATGTCCAAGCCGAGCTTGTAGGTACATCAACGGTTCAAATTTACTGCTTTTATGCTCTAACATTCCTTTCAGCATGTGCGTTGCATAAGTATGCCTTAACATATGCGGTGATACGTGAAAGGGTAATTTAAGCGACTTGAGAGCCTTACCAAAAGCAGAACCTTGAGAAGCCCACCCTTGACCATCAGGCGTTAAAAACAAGCAATTTGACTCCACTTCCGACTCTTGTTGCTTCTGAAAACGAGCCTCATTGACATAACGCCACAAGTCCTCCATCAATCGTGTCGGGATGTGTATTTTGCGCTCTTTCTCACCTTTGGTTCGTGAAATATTGACCTCATAGTAAGCTCTGTTTCCAGTAGGCTTTCTTATTATATTCAAGGGAAACAGCAACAGTTCTTTTCGTCTAATTCCTGTCTGTAGACATAAGCGAACCATCAGCTTTAAGGTTGAATTTTCAATCGCAGATAAAAGATCTCGCACTTCAATTACCGATAAAAATTGAGCTTTTTTCTCAAAGGTTTTCATCATCAAATCAGAGCTGTATTTCTTACCACCATTTCTTTCTGTATGAGCTAAAAACTGCTGGCCTTTATTCACTGAAACGGATTCTAGAGAGTAAGGTAATGACTTAAACCACTTACCGACGCCATAAGAATAGAAACGCACTATCGTTCTTAAATGCTGATTGGTTGAATTTACCGACATGCCAAACTCACCAACACAAAGGTCACGATAAGCACTGACTAACATTTCATCTTCACTGCTTTCTGAAATGTCTCGCCAATCCAAACTGTTCTGCTCACAGAATGTCAGGAATTGAGCTAGGTGATTGCCATACGTCCACCAAGTGTTCTCACTATTCACTCGACCTCGTTTTAAGCACTCATATACCAAGAACTGCAACGCCTCTACACAAAGCATTCCTGATTCAATCCCTAGATCTGAATTATCAACTTCCCACGTTAAGAGGGGAAAGTTAGGGTACTTCACACTTTCAATTTCAAAGTCAGATGTGGATTTAATGCAAAGCATAATCGCCCTAATTCACTGTATATTAACGGCGCTGTTCCATTTCTGTGTTGATAATAAAAATTTTCAAGATTAATCAATAATTAAAAAGTTCGTTAAAAACGTCCTCAAACTGTTCGCCATTATTCAATCTTTCTAGGCCACTATACATGCTCTTTGGGTCCATCGGCTCAACAGCGATTAGCGATGCTTGGTAATACTTTACGTCGGTGTTGGGGAAGTCACTAAGGTAAAACACCGACTTAATCTTAGTTACGTCATCATTTGTCACATCAATGTTTTCTAATAAAAAAGGCTTTCGGTAATCTGCCTTGATTCCTGTACCTTCAATGAACCAAGCTGGTAGCTGAGTTAGTTCGACAAACAGATTTGTTCTGTGCCTTACTTCGGCATGAACAAGCTCATGGGCTATTACGTCAGTATTTAGTCCCTTTGGACCCAGAAATATACACTCTCTAAAGAACCCAGAACTTTGCATACCTGTGGGGTTAAATCCGAATTTGGCATATTTAGTTTCGGCTGTTGCAATGATTCTAGGACTGGAGGTAGGAACGCCATAGATATCTGAAACTCTTTGTATTGCCTCTTGTAAAGCATGTGATAGCTCAATTTGCTGTAGGTTGTCGATGCTTTGATCAACATAAAAGTTTGGCGACACTTCATTAAAGTGGTAGATCCCTATCAGTTCGCAAGCAATAGCGTCTTTTTTAAAGTACCCAAATGAAGCTATGAAAAACGTAATAAAAAAAACGGTAAATATCTTAAGTATCTTCATTAAAATTCCAACTATTTATAGTGCCAGAACTATCCAGCTATCGTCTTGTTGTGACTGATCCATTTGCCTAAACCAAGCAACGTAATTATCGAGGTAATCAGTTCCAACGCCATTAAACTGTCTAAGCCATTGTTTCCAGCGCATCATCCAATTGTTCAGTGTTTGTATGTGATAAATTTCATCTATAACTCTCTGATTATCCACAGCTATAAGCCGTTTATGATCAAGTTCAAAAGGCAGGTTTTTAACGATAGTTTGATAAGATAAGTTGCCGTCAGTACACAAGACACTCTCTGGCGTTAATACTGGAGCTAGCGACCTCTCCAACTCTTCTCTGGTGTTCCTTTGCAAGACAAAATGAGTGACAGCACCGTTGCGATCAAGTGCCAGTAAAACAGGGACTTTGCGTATATCATTGCTTTTAACTCCACGCTTACGTGCTGGCCTATCCAGTTGACGCTTCCCCTTAAACGACTCATTGATAAAAGTCTCATCAGCTTCAATAATGCCGTGAAGCTCTGAAGGCTTGCTTTGTCTTGGCTTGGATAATAACTGATGCCGCCATCGCCAAGCGGTTTTAACGTTAATGCCCAACTCACTTGCAGCCTCTCTGATCTTTGCTGTAAACCACATACCTTCAGAATACTGATGCCACTTATCTTGCTTTTTCATACCAGATAGTGGTGTACCAGTGAGCGAATTGAATGTTCGAGAGCAAACTTTACACATGTACCTTTGTTGGCCTCGCGCAGTAGTGCCGTATTTAGTGAACTCGTGACTTCCACAATGAGCACACTCAGCAACACCTTCCTCATGGACAGCAATAGCTTTGCCAGCATGATTCGAAGAAATCATATCCTCAATATGCTGTCGGAGCCTTTTCAACTGAACAAAAGTTAGCTCTTCTAAAGTAGATTGAAGATTGGCAAACTGAATATTATTCATAAGTGCTCCTATACATAATCTGATTTAATCAGTATAGCAGACCAACACAGAAATGGATCAGCGCCATATTAACACAGTATAATTGTACGCATTATGCTTTGCTACAAAAATAAACGATTTTTTATGTGGACATTGGTATGTAACACGTTTCTGGACAAAAATGAGTTGGAATATTTATTCGGTAACATAACGCTTGCAGCACGCGCGCCCACGAAATGGAGCCGGAGGCGCAATGTAGTGGGCGTCGCCGTGCCTGCACTTGTTATGCATGTGGACTTTCTAATTGTGCAATGATTAACGCAGCTATCTCTTTAAGCTTCCCAACCTCTTCAAACTGCACGCCATGGTCTTTTATCACCAACAAAGGTCCCGGAAAAACATGAAAATGAAAATGCCCCACAGTTTGACCGGCAGAAGAGCCATTGTGCTGGAATATGGTTGACCCAGTCACCCCCATAGCGCGCTCGAGAGCTTTACCTATTTTCTGAACGGTTAGCATGCATGCTTGAGCAGCTTTTGCAGACAGATCGTAAATTGTGACCGCTTGTTCCTTGGGTACTACTAATACGTGACCATCCTTCTGCGGCATTATATCCATGAATGCGAGCGTTAAATCATCCTCATAGACCTTTACACAGGGGGCCTCTCCAGCAATAATCTTCGCGAAAGTATTACTAGTGTCGTAGATTGGGTTCACTGATTTCTCCAGCTTACGGAAATGCATAACATTTTAGTATTTATGCGACACGCTGTTTGTGTTGCATAATCACTTGTTGGACTGAGCCGCTACCTGCTCGGTGTGTCAGAGTTGGTGTTGTTTATGCTATGGGAATTTGCTTTTTAGAGGCTCTCACTTTCCTCGCTAATTTAATCAGCTTAGCGAGTGTTATGTAAGCTTTCCCTGCATTGCTCAGCGCTTATTATGTATTCATTACACCTAAATTTGCCTTAATAAGCAATTATATTTTTTACACGTACAGAGGCCGCTAGCCTGAACAATTAAGCAGGTTAACTTATTGATTTGATGCAGCAAGCAAGGCTGCTAACTCGTTCGCGCTACTTTGTTTGTCGCCTCATCTAAATTCATCACACCAATAAGTCGTAAAGTACCCGTCTTGCATGACTGGCAAGGCCAATGGGGTATTAATCGTTCTTGCTCTACCTTCGGCTTCACCGCTTTGCATGGGGTTGCTGATACTTGAGCCTTTATTAACCCTAACTTTCGCTTGCGACACGCATTAGCTAAAAAGCCATAGTGGCGAATGCGCATAAACCCTTTGGGCAATACATGTTGTAAGTAACGCCGTAAAAATTCATCACAACTCAGAGTCATGACTTTATCGCGGTTGTTATCTGCATAATCGCGGTATTTAAAGCTCACTGTTTCTTCAGTCGCTGACACTAATCGTGATTCTGACATTACGCCTTTTCGGGTATAACGAGCAAGGTAACTAACTAGCTTTTCACTGTACGTTAAACAAGCTTTGCTATACACGCACCATTTGGTTGGCGTGCTTACCTTCGCGAATGAACTATCGCATTCATTGAGCGCCGCCAGCATTTTCCCTCTGAACACTGTTGATAATGCTTTAACGGGGTATAAATAGCCTTTTTCTATTTTATGCCAGTGCGCTTTATCAAGCGCGCCTGCGGGTATCAAACAGTGTAAATGGATATGCTGACCTAAGTTTTGCCCCCATGTATGCAGTACACTTGTCATGCCTAACTGACCATGCCTCTTTCGTTTCGCAAATTTACTCAGCGTTTGCCATGCGGCTTTAAATAAACACTGGTACAACGCGCTTGGGTTATAGTGCGCAATGATATTCAACTCATGAGGGAGCGTAAAAACAAGGTGGAAATACCGACACGGTAATAAATCCTCTTGCTGCCTTTGCACCCACTTAGCAGTAGCCATGCCTTGGCAACGCGGACAATGACGGTCTCGACAACTACATCCAATCTTTTGTGACTCACCACAGTTATCACATTGCCATGCTTGGTAACCGAGCTGACCCGTTCTGCATGATTGAAGGTGCTGACACACGCGCAGTTGTTGATAACTCACCGTATGATGTTGGCGATAACTCTCAAGGCTTGAGTTTAAAATATCAGCGAGGTGTAAGGCGTTCATTGTTTACTCCAGCTCGCAAGCAAATCAATGCCGCCATGACCTAACTCTGGTAACCAATGTAAGTAACTTTGTGTGGTTTTAATATCACTGTGGCCAAGCTGATGTTGCAGTTGATGAAGTGGCATACCTGATTCAAGTTGGTGTGTTGCATAAGCATGGCGTAAAGTATGTGGATTACAGTGCTTTAAGCCACACGCTTGTGCATGTTTTCTCAATGGCTTCCTGAAGGTTGATGCTGACATAGGTTTATCCATTAATAACCGTGAATAGAACATCCAACCTGTTGGGTGATACATTTTCCAATAACAACGTAATTGAGCCAGCACGCTATCTGATACAACAACATAGCGTGATTTATCCCCTTTACCTTGTTCAATTAAAATAGTTTTACGCTGTCCATCGATATCTTGCACTTTAATGCGTAGCAGTTCATTAATACGTAAGCCACACCCATAGCACACCATAATCAATGTTTTTAAGCGCATATCATCCGTGCAGCTCTCTATCAGCCGCCGCATATCATCACGTGATAAATAGGTGGGTGCGCGCGACTTCACTTTTGGCAATGCGACATCTAAGTTCAATGGCCGGTGTAAAATATTCTTAAACAAAAACCAAATGCTGTTTATCTGTACTTTTTGGCTTGCTCTAGACAGTTTACGAATAGCGGGATCGTTAAAAAAGGCGTTAAGTTCGTCATCAGTAATCGAATCGAGTGGTCTATTAAAATAATGACTGAGTTTTAGTAAATGTTCACAGTAGCTTTTACAGGTACTTTGCGAATAACCACGATAGACTATTTCAGTTTTGACTTGTTCAATGAGTGTATTCATGACTTACCTCCAAGTTATGGGATAACCCCAAGGTAAGTGTGGCTCAAATGGTCAGAATAGGATCTCCGCGTAGCGGCTTAGTTCAACAATTTTATAGTGCGCTCATCGCGCATATTTCTGCCGACTTAACGCTCATTTATTTACTTTATATAGTTTTAACAAATTATCTAAGGCATTACTATCACTAAGTTTTCTAAATTATTTAGGTAAAGTTAAATGCATCAATATGCGCACAGCGCTCATTTTCATGAATATATTCGCAAAGAGCAGTTTAACCAATCTATTAACGACGATGTTTAGCCAGTCTCAATGACCGGTTATCGCTCTTTTAAGGCATTCGCCTCAACACGTTTTGGGGCAGAAATGAGTTTGGCAACATCGCCTCTGTTAGATTCCAATCAGCACAGAAAGTACTACCTCTATAAGAACTATGCTTTAGTTCAGTTCACCCTTACAACCGCAGATATTAACCATTAAAGGAGATGTTACACTTTTAAGTATGCATAACAATAATGTTTGAAACTTTCTTGCCTTCCCAGTCCGCCTTTCGTGTCAATAGAAGGTATGTATGACAATAAAGATCAAAACTTAGATTCAATCAACGTGCCTATCCAAAGAAAAATTGTGACAACAAAGATGGAAACTCACTTTTGGACAGAAATAAGTTAAAGCCGAAGGACGGCTCTGTGCCATGAATGGACATTGAAGATTCTTAATGTGTGAAGTCAAGATTTGACCCCATTCGCTTTCATTCGCTTTTTTGGGCATTCACATAACGAGGCTGTAGAATAACTCCAACAGCCAAAATCAATTAAAAAACGAGCTCCTGCAATTAATTCTAAGCGTTTTTAGAGCATTAGGTAATGTATTTGAACCCATAAAACAGGCTGTTTTTCTTAAAAAAGAGTAATTCTACAGCCTCAACGCAGCCAGCACGCGCGGCTTTGTAGTGAAAGCAACGCCGTAACGGAAAAGACGTCGCCTTGCCTGGCCTTGTTAAATTTTCGCCCAAAATTCATAATACTTAGTAAGCGCTTTAGGCACAGAAACATATGGATTTGCATTATGCCCAGCACCTTCGCTATAACTGTGTGCCCATTGTAAATTGGCGGGAGCATTGGTTTCCAAAGCACTAAGTAGCCCTTTGAAAGAACCAGTAATAATTTCGTTTTCTTTTGCACCCAAGCTAAGGTATAAGAAAATAGGTTTACCATCGGTAGCGGGCAAGTTTTCTGCAAACTCTTTTACAACCACCGAATCGTCGTACCAAGCTGCTGGGCTAAAAGCAAAGTACCCGCTAAAAAGATCCGGTTTAGTAACAATTGTATAGAGTACCAAACTCCCACCTGCCGAAAAGCCACTTAACAACCTGTTGTCGTTGATAGAGTAATTCTTCTCAAGATATGGGAGCAATTCAGTTTCGATGAATGCTAAAAATTTATCAGCTTTACCAAATATATCCGGATGATTATCGTTTTCAGGGCGAGCTTCAATACTTACATCACGTCGAGCGTACGGAGGAACTAAATCCCTGTTTCTCGAATCAACCCAAAACAAATTAGGTATAGCAACAATTATAGAATCTTCTATAATGTCCTGTGAGCTTAGCTCAGCCAGTGTTTCATCCCAGCGTACCAGATTAAAATTACCGTCAGTTTTAATAATTAGCGGGTATTTTTTACTTCGCTCGTAACTACTAGGTAGCCGAACAAAGATTTTCCTGTTTTCGCTTAATACCGAAGAGTAAATCGTTTCATCAACAAAATCAGAAGTGTAATCCTCTTTGTATTGTTGTGCCTTAAAAAATGCAGCAGCCACCGCGGCTAGCACAATTCCAATTAATACAACATTTTTAATAACTTTGAAATTCATAAATTCTTCCTTGAAAAATTTAACAGTGCGCTCATCGCGCATATTTCTGCCGACTCCACACTCACTTATCTACTTTATATAGTTTTAACAAATAACCTAAGGTATTACTATCACTAAGTTTTCTAAAACTTTTAAGTAAAGTTAAATGGAACAATATGCGCGCGTCGCTCATTTTCATGAATATATGCGCAAAGAGCTGTTTAATAAATCAATTAACGACGATATTTAGCCAACCTCAATGACCGCTTTTCGCTCAAAGCGGTCGTTGAACTTTCATCACTTGATGTTAACTTTAAGTCTAAAACTGCAATTTTAACTTAAAAACTCACATCCATTTACAATTTAAATTTTTCCTATCATTTTTGCATGGGTTAGGTTTATCCCCAAAGCGCCTCAGAACAAATCTTAATACTTTAAAACCATTACCCATGACATTTTTTATATTTCATCCTTGAGCCGTACGGACATGGCTTGTTGCGGCCAATTTTTTATTGATTTTTGTACTAAATTGCTCTTAGCGCCTTACTACGTATCCCACTAATTAGCCTACGTTGATTTGTAATCTGCTCCTGCATTTCTTTGGGCTGTCCTGCGACTAGAGGTTCAAGTCGCATAAGTTCCTTTTCGGATTCTAAAAATTTTCCACAATATGCAAGTATTACAGCATACTGACATCTCACATCAAACATACGATTTAATAATCCTAATTTTGATATATTAGGCATGACATGCTGGTCCATTACCTCTTTTGCTCCAATAAAATCCTGTAGCTCTACAAAGTCATCTGCTAAATTTTGAGCCGTTTTAATGAAAGAGTCATAAGCTTGCGCCATTTCGTATAACTTCATACATTGAATTCTAATATTTAGTCTTTCTCTACTAGGCAAGCAATCCCCCCGTAATGACAAAGCAGTAGCTAACCTTTTCAGATCATCATGCAATTCAGGGGATTTATTGATTTCTTTCAAAAGAACAGAAGAGTTTTTACCTCGCATTTCCTCATACTGGAAACCGATTAGATCAAAATATTCAGGAATAAGATCCTCTAGTATTTGTAATGAAATATCTATATCCCCTAATTCCATTAGTGAGGCTGCCGCATTATATTTAAAAACCCTAAGATACGCTGGATCATCAGGAATCTCATTGAATGCATTATCCATTAGCTTAATTACTTTATCTGTATTACTTTGTGTAGCTTCATAAAGCATTCGCTTCATCATGTATGAAAGCTTTTCCCTGGTTCCTAATTGATTTGCTTCCACCAACTGTTTCATCTGATCCAAAAAAATAGCTGTAGTATGAATTCCCCAATGATGAGTCGCATCGAATACCAAACCATCTAACGCCCAGAAACGTTGTTTGGGACTAGCCTCTAAAGAACCCGCAATAGGCTTTAAGAATGCTTTTATTTCATTACTAATGCCCATTTCATGGAAATGCTCTTCTCCTGCCAGCTCGATTAAAAGCTCAACCTCTTCTAACGCAACAAGTGTACGAATGAATAAAGAAAACCTTGAGCTATCACGTTTTTCTATTAATGATTTCATTAGTATATTTTTGAGAGAACGCTGTGATTGCAATAAAGCATCGTCTTCCATCATTACTAAATTTCGCCTGCCAAGTATCCTAATAGCATCATGAACCTTTAATCGTTCACCTCCGTAAATCTCTATTACACCAGAAGTTCTTAACTTTCTAAGTGTTTCAACTATGATTGGCGACTGTAAATTTAACACCCCTTTAAGTAACTCTATTATTTCAGATTGATACAATGCCTCATCAGAAAGGCTCCAAACCGATAAAATATTTTGTGTTGTCACCGGAAACGATGCAAATAATTTAGTAAGGATGATCTCTTGTGAGGTTTCTACTGTATGTGTAAGTGTTTCAAGTTCATGACAAAAGATATCTAAATCACCTTCGGTTTGGCTTGCAGAAAGCTCTACTGCACTTTGAACATAAAGCGGAATTCCTCCTGTGAGTTTAATAAGCTTATCTAATGCAGCAACACTTCCTTTACAGTCATATGCTTGAGCTACTACTGCAACCGTATCTAAATCCCATCCAGAAAGAACTTCACGATCAATACCTAGTTGAGCCTCAATCAAGCGCAGGTTATCTGAAGGCTGACACAGTAATATGAACTGAATACTACTCGCTGCATTAATAACAGAACGGAGGTTCTCAGCAGGCATTTTATGTGAATTGTCCAATACAATAATAGGCTGTTTATCCAAACTTTTTAAATGAATACTTAGAGCACTTAAAGACTCAAGACCAGTCGCTCCAGGGTATAAAATTTTTCTTACTGTATCAGAATGGCTCTCTACAATTCTTGGAGCAAGCTCTCTCACTAGGGAAGTAGCTAAAGCTGAGCCAGGAAGCTCTCCGACATCATAGTAAACAATAGTATCAGTTGTATGTCTGGCGGCTTCTGATACCCAAGCTGTTTTTCCTGCTCCCGAAAATCCGCAGATTATTCTTACAGAATTTTCCATCTTTATGGACGGCTCATTAATTTGTGGTCGGTAAGGATCTGGGGGGGAAGGAAAATCCTGTAGTTGAATCAGTAATTGCTCAAACAAATCAGGAAGCTCATCTGTTTGAAAAGAGTGATTAGGATGAAGTGCACTTCCAGTACAAGCCATCTGGACTCGTCCTGCAAGTTTCCACACTAAAGAATCAGGAGAAATCATCGAGAAAGGTAATTTTTCAGCTTGAAGTACGCACCACTTTAAAGCTTCATTGTGAGCGTCTAGCGAACTACACCTATATTTTAAAATTCCAGGGTAACAAGCTGTCGATATCGGGCTCAGGCTGGCACAGTTCATCAAGGCAAGCACAGATGTAA
>NZ_JAATTW010000035.1:0-36286 GCF_013414205.1 Pseudoalteromonas sp. MIP2626 | reverse complement strand
TACCTCAGGTTAATATGCTGAGTAAATTATGCATAGGTAGCATTAATATTGGTATGTGGGTTTAATTGCGCGCTTACATTGAAACAAATGTTTCTTTATCTTGAATAACAATCCCTAGCTCAGCACCTGGTAACCTAGTCGACTCACATTTTTGTAAAAGGCCATCTAATGCTGTATCCGCACACTCTCGCAGATTATCGTAATTAAACACGTCAAACTTATGTTGCTCACGTCTTAGTTGGTTAATTTTGAGAATATCTGAGTTGCTTACATATATATGATCATGATGTGGCTGCTTTTTATGACAATCTGCACAAAGTACTCTCAAATTATCTCGTTCATTATCTGCTTTATTCCCATTGATATGATGAGTATGTAAGAGCCTTTTTTCAGATTTAAGGTCAACGCCGCATTGCTCACACGTATAATTCAAATCGCTTCTTAACTTAGCTGAAATTGATGGCCAATCTGGCGTATAACCACTTGTGTGTTTCTTACTGTTAACAGGTAAACTTTTAAAGTAGGAGCTATAAACTTCGAAAAATTGTTCAAACGAAAAACTATTAAATACTTGATTTTTAACTTGAGGACTTTGAGTCGAGTAACCCTTGTAATTAAGAATTTTTAAGCAGTTTTTACATACACCTAAATCAGCTTCACCCACTGTATTAGAGCCTCCTCTGTAACTTGAGCCAAATACAGGGAAAAAGCCATCAACCCGATTAATTACATCGTAGCGTTTAAACCGGCCAGTTTCTCGCATCAACTCAAGAGTAGAGCACTCTGCCACATGGATACGTCGCCCTAATTTACCATTAGACAACACGGCTTCAATGTCATCTCCTTGATCAGGTATATAAAGCATAACCTGATGGCCATCATAGTTTAATACACCATTTGACCCATCAATTTCATCTAACTGTACATCTTTACCTAAAATCATCCCTTGATTAAGGTGACTGCCAATGCTTTCGAGTTCAGAAGCATCACTGCTAATAGAAAAGTCTGTTACTACATGCCCTAAAGGTGCTACCGCTCTATGTAACGCACTAAAATCAACTGTTAGCTTCATCACTGCGCCTCCAGTATCCGTTTTATTTGAATGTCAGCATTAGTAATAGCCCTAAATGATACACGCCTTGACCTTGCAGCATCTTCCACACCATTCTCTTTAATCAAACGCGAAGATGAAAAGCCGACTGCAGCAATATTAGCTTTAATCCAATCAGACTCATTAGGCATAAGTGCATAGCCATACTCTAATACAGAACGTGTTCGCCCTTGAGATAATCGCATATTATAAAAGTATGCTTGCGCTTCTGTAGAGCCTCTTAAACCAACACTTGAAGTATGACCCTCAATACGAATTTCATCTAATGAGTCCCTAAACGGGGCTAGCACGTTGATATAACGGGGGAAAAAGTCGTTTAATATTTCTTTATATGCGTCGCTTAATCGAGTTTCATTATTTGCAAATAATACATCAGGAGATTGAAAGTTAAACGCTAACGTTTCTTTGTCTATTGTTGCTCCCCACTTATCAAGGTCTTTTTCAAATTCGCTTTCTAGAGCTTCATAGATAGCCACTTGATTTTGTTGGTAAGCAACAGCAACATCTTTAATCTTGTCGTTTTCTTTTTGAGTTATCATCATAAAAACAATAGCTATAAACAAGAATACAACCATTAGACCAGCCATCAAATCTGATACAGTTAACCAATGGTCACCACTATCTTGTGAGGTATTTTGAGAGCCAAATATCTTTTCCATTACATTACTCGCTGACTTACAACTTCATTCATCGCTTTAGTTAGCTTAATGTAATCATCAACAAATTTACCGCTTACCTGCGCAAGTGCCTTACCCATTTCGTTCATTACACGGTTTATTTCTTGCTGCATCGCAGTATCAATAAGTTTTAGTTGTGAGTCTACGGCTTCACCAGTCATACCAACCTGCTTTTTAACCTCATTTTCCATTGCGTCAAAGGTACGTTTAGCTTGGTTAATTTGCTGTGTAGCTGCATCGTCAATCACTTCATTAAGGCGTTGCTGAAGTTTTTCTGCAGACTTAACTACAGTGTCACGCACCTGCTCTGTATCAGTCACAAGGTTTTGATTAGCTTGCTTCATAGTTGAAGTAATGTCTTTAGCGTCATCCACTAGTTTTTCAATCATGTCTCGCATATTGTTATTTAGGTCTGTCACTGTATCTTGTAAGTGCTGCTTAATTACTTCAGTTTGCGACTGTAAATGATCAGATGTTGTCTTTAAGCTTTCGTTAGTACGAGCTGTATTATCTGTAAACTCATTACCTGCTGTTTGGATTTCTTTACCAATCTTGTCTGAACTTTCTATCAAACGATCGCCAACACTATTAATGCCTTTCTCTGTTTCATGAGCAAACTTGTCTAATAAATCATTAGATGTCTGAACGTGTGTTTTTATGTAATCGTCTGATTGTGTAAGAAGGGTTTTATAATGGTCACTCGCTGTTGTTACAGCAACCGATATATCGTTTACTGTAGCTTCAACTTGTTTTTGAATTTGCGGGACGGCTTCAACAGCTTTGTCGCGCATATCTTTAAAGGCCTCTAAGTGGCGTTCAAGCTCAGCTAATTGATGTTGATTAGCTTCCATAACGCCTTTTAATTCACCCATAGATTGAGGAATTATTTGGCTTTGCTCACTAATATGAGCAACAGATGACTCAGTAGCAGAAATAGAAGCAACACCATGAGCGTATTGTTCACTCATTTCTTTAAGCTGAACTTTATAGTTTTCTTGCCATTCAACTAATTTAACTACCGCTTCATTTAATTGTTTAAAGTTATCACCAAACTGCTCTGTTAAGTTATTATTAAAATCACTAATCACCTGTTTTAGCGCTTCAATAACTTGCTCGGTAGCTGACTTTGATAAAGTATCTGCAAAGTCTTGTAGTTTAAGCCATAGCTTTTCACTAAACGCCTCAAAGTTCTCTTGTTGTTTTACAGCTTGTTCTTGGGCAATATTTATCGATGTTTTTGCATTATCATTAATATCACCACGTAATATTTTTAATTGCCCAAACAGTGTTGACTCTTCATTACCAACAATCGCCTCTTTTAAAACTTTTGTTTCTGCAACCTGCGCTTGCATAGCACCTAATATCGCCTCAGGTGTTGCATGAGAAATGCTATCTTCTAGTTGCTTAGGTTTTAAAAATGAGAATGTAGACAGTGTTTTAAACACTAAAGATAAAAATATACCCGCTAAACTTGTAATAAATGCCGTTTTTAAACCCGCTAGCAACAACGGAATACTGGCTTCTATATCATTTTGGTTAAATTCTAATAAACCAAGAACTATACCTAAAAAAGTACCAAATATACCCATAGTAGTTAATAGTGTTGGAACGAACTGAACAAATTCAACTTGCCTAGCCTTTTTGGTGTAAAACAAACCTGAACCAAAAACAAAAAGCATTAAAATTAATACTGCACCGCTAACAACGTTTGTATCAAAACTGCGTAGTAAACTTTCTAGTATATCCATATGATTTATCTTTTGTACTCTCGTAATTAAATAGACAACTACCTTGAAACCTCAAAGCAGAAAACACGCATTAATGGCAAGGAAAAGAATCATAAAGAGGTATAAAATTAACAGTGGGGGTTTGGTGGTACTGCTCGGCTTTTATCCATAAAATCTTTACGCTCCCTATCGCCATCCACAACTAAAATAAAGCAATACTTTAGTCGTGGCGAGATAGTATATAAATCAACTGTGATAAGCAAAAAAATAATGATAAACAACTAAAAAAGCAGGTTATATGACCAAGCTTTAAGCTTAAATTCAGTAATAATTACTGTTCAGCCAATATTAACCATTAATTATAAGCCGTGTTATTAAGTAACTCGACTTATCGCTGTAGCTCATATTTTTATTGCGGATAAAACCTTTAACATGGCCGATTCATGGTTTTTTAAATTTGTTCGACCTAGTCCCACGGGGCCCCAGTCATCGTAACTCATCATAATCGCTTGCTTTAAACTCTCAGCACGATTGTTCTCACGATAGAAGGACTTTTTATCCTGCGGAGAGTAATTGCTGAGCCTCGAGTTACTACTTGGCGAAATTAAACATAAATTTCCAAAGCGATCGACATCCTCCATTTTGCTTGCACCTGATGGATCGGTTTGCGGGAAGTAATGCTCAACAGAGGTTCTAAAACTAAACTGAAAATCATCAAAGTGCTTTCCAAGCTCTTTTTTACCTTTACCATCAAATGTTTCACCATCTGATAAACGCTTCCACAAAAGGTAATCCAACCGATTAAACACGAAGTTCTGAACACCCGTTCCTTGATGTAATACGCCTAAGCTCTCTTCATTAAGCTCTAAACATTGACCGCCGGTGATTTCTTCAAAATAGCGATCGCTTAAGCGCTCAAGCTCAGTTAAGTACACCTCTCCATCAATGCTTAAACCCGTATCCTCTGTAGTATTCCTATTCAAAATACTTAGCGCATCATTTAACCAACGCTTATAAACTAAGGCTGGGTTTGATACATGGAACATTGCTAATATCATGCGCAATTTTTCATTTAATGTGTCTTGGTCTTTACCAAAAGAGTTATTATAGCTAGAGCTTGTGCTAGTACCGCTCGTATTAGCTATGAGTGTTTGTAGGCTCCACTTACGCTTTTCATTGTGTTGGTCTGGCTTGATGATGTAGCTATCAAGTAGAATTCGGTACTTGAGCAACTCATATACAAAGGTTTTGGCTTCTACCTTAAAGCCATTATCTTTACTAATAAACGCATCAAGTAATTTTTTATCATCAAGCGATACCCCCTTAATCTCAGGCATCAACTTGAGTACATGAAGTAAGAAATTTGAAAAGTCGATAACCGTGCCAAAGCGTTCTTCTTTCTCGCGCTCTTCATCATCGGTATTTTCACTGGGTGTTTTATTGTCGATAATTTCGCGTAGTGTCATTGCATCTTGTTTTTGCTGTATACTCGTATGCTTTGCTTGAATCGCATCAAAGCTTTTTGGCATTGTTTGCCAATTGTCACCAAATACTTCTTTACGCAAATCAGATTGAAAACCCATCTGTGTGTAACGCGTCATATTTGAGCAAGCATCCCAAATGGTCGAAAAACAGTTTCTTTCCTCATCATTACTCAGTGTAGCCATGAATTTCGCTTTCAATACTTCGTGTTTTTCTAGCTGCTCACCACGGTTATTCATGATCTCAAAGTAGTGATTAAGATCGGTTTGCGGTGGCACAACGACTTTCAATATAGTGACGTTATCTAACAGGTATTCGCAAAACTGCTTAATTTTAGCCTCTGTATCTAGCCCTTTGGTTTTGAAGTAACGCTGAATAATGTTCAACGCAGCATGAATGTTAGGCTCTTCAGCCTCGCCACTTGACTTACCTCTATAAATATCATCTAACGCTCTGGAAGATTTTGGGCGACTATCAAAAGTTAGGTTAATGTCTAACCCTGCTAGGTCACTCTCATCCAATACTTTTCGATGCTTTAGATACGCCAATAAAATAGAAAGCGTGGTATGCCTTTGCTGCCCATCAATAGTCTCGTACACCACATTTGATTGCTGTGAGTGAGTTGTGCGCTGATAAACAACAAGACTACCCAGGTAATATTTTACTTGTTTTACGCTAACAGTTTCACCTGGCTGAGTAATAAGCCCTGCGGCATCACTAATATCTTGAATAAGCTGCTCAATCTCAGGTGCACCCCAAGCGTAATTTCGCTGATAAATAGGGATAATATATTGAATTTTCTTATCAAAAAGCACTCTAACGGATAACTGTTCCACTTGTTTCACATCACTCATTGATACTTCCCGATTTCATTGCTTCAATAAATCCTTGTACTTTCTCAGCATTATTAAACTTAGGCACTTTTATATAAAGCGGCTGAAAATTCAACACCTGTTGAGGGTGAACAGCTTTGCGAATTACTCTAAATAACCCGCTACGGCTTTTAGCGTGGTTATCAACTGACTCCATGCCAATACGTTGCAATTCAAGGCGTAAATAATATGCCCAGCGATAACAAATCTGCGCCGCTTTTTCTAACTCCACATCACCAAATTTGTCGTAGTAATACATCACGGTACACAAAAATAAATTGCGCACATAGCTATCCCCTTTACGGTGACTGCCACTGTACCTAGCGTATTTATCAACAAACAAAGAGAGCTTTGCCTTGTTACCAACAAATAAGGTTGAGTGAATGGCCATGTAGTGCTGAATGTATTCAAAAAAACGCTTACCGTTGATCATCACCTGTTCTACTTGGAATGGGTAACTCTTAGTTTGCTTGTCCCATTTTCGCGCAGGATCGCCATTAAAGGTTTCAATCGCGTAATCGAGCGCCAGCATTGCATCCACATAAGCATATTGCGTGTTATCTAAGTTAATACCCTTGAATACATCAATGTTATGACGACTAAACGTAATGCCATAATCACCGTCAATCCATCGGCGCATACGGAACAAAAACTCTCCAATTATGGTGTGCAAATTGGCTGAATCATCATCAGGGTTAACGCCTTGCTCCCACAGGCTTACATAGTGCAAGCGTTCTGCTTGTGTCGTGGCATCCATCATTTCACGCAAATGATATGCTTTTAGTAAATCATGTGGAGCAAGTGCTTTACCACGGGCATTTTGAGAATCAAAAAACTGAAACGCTTCACTCAAATCATCTAATGTCACTTGAATAAGCTCGCACTTGTTAAGCACAAAATTAAGTAATTCCTGTTTTTCAGTAGCATTTAGACCGGTTACTCGTTCAGAGATAATTTGCGCATTATTTTTGAGGTTTTTAATACTGACGGGTGACTCAAATTTATGTTCAAGCAAGGTTGATGAAATAGCTTTCTCAGCCCCATCAAGAATAGTGCAAAGCAACGTTAAAGTGAGCAACCGCTGCTGCCCATCAACGATGTTCAGTGTCTCTTTTTTATTCTCATTCACTGATTCTTTATCTTGATGCAATACCACAGTACCAAGGCGATAACACGGCTTAGTGCGGTGATTAAAAATATCATCAATTAACTGATTAACGTGCTTAGGCTGCCATTTATAAGGCCGTTGGTACTCAGGAATCGTGAGTTGTTGCGCTAACAATTGCGCAATAGTTTGTGGCTGTTCGAAAATAATTGCCATTTTTACTACGCCTGTTCGACTATGGCATCGGTTAGGTGAAGTTTAGTGGTTTGTGCGTCGGTTAAACGGGCTTTAAGTTGGTCGCACAGTGTCATTAGTTCATCGACTTTAGCTACAATGCGGTGTTGCTCTTCTAAAGGGGGAAGCATCAAAACCAACTCCTCTACATCACCTCTTGAAATACCTGGTATCGCAATACCGACCCCTTTACTTTGGAAGTAATTGTATTGTGAATCAACAAATAGAAACAGAAAATCAAGACTCCCTTTTAATGATTGAATAGCCATCAACTGTCTACTTATAGCAATAGTTGTATTCGCTCGGTTTAATTTACCTAACCCCGCCCCCTTACACGTGATCAATATGTCGTGTTTATTTGCCAGTGCTCTAAACTCTTTAGTGTATTTTGAATAAGTCGGATAATAAGTACCAAATTCCGCTGGCCCCGTAATATATGGGACACCATCTTCAATCTTATTCTCGCTATATTCATTTGGTTTCAAATGTTGCCCTGAAACTAAATTGATTACTTCCCCCATTCGACACCACTCCCACCCATTAGGTAACTCCAACTGTTTTTCTTCATCAGTGATTTCTGGCAGTGGCTTTTGCTTTTTGATTTTTTTGTCTTTAATCAGTTGGGCTTTTTCGGCTGCTATGCGCTCTAGAAGTTTGGCGGCGGGTTCATCAACAGGGTTTTGTGGGACGAGTTTACCCATTACAGCTAGTTGTAGAATAGTTTGTTTTAGCGTGTCGATGCTGGCGGTGGTGGTGAATAGCGTGTCGAAGTGCTCGTTTAACCGTTGCCAGTTTTGTTGAAACTGTTTAGTGGCTTGCTCGGGTGTTGCGGTTTGCTCTGGTGCTTTCAGCAAGGCCTCTAACAGCACTTCAACTAACGTTTGATGTGCCGTAATACTATTTTCAGTTTGCGCCTCAAGCGCATCACACAAGCCCATTAGTTCATCGACTTTAGCAACGATACGTTGTTGCTCTTTCTCTGGGGGAATAGGAATAATTGCTTCATTTGCACGCACAATTGTTAATGTGTGAACAGTAGTCCCCATACTTTTCTCATGTATTGCTTTTACCCACAAAGGTGAATACATAAATGTTTTCAAGTAATCAGAGTTGATATTCGCTAAATTTTTAAAGATTAAAACACTTGCGTCTTTAAAATAGAACTTATCATCTGAAGTAACGATATAAGGCACACCTATAGTACCTACACCGGTGATCATTAAATCACCTTTTTCAGGCACATTCCCTTGCTCCGATAGCTTTGTGTATAGCTCTTGAGTGATGAATAAATCATCTTCAACATAACCATTAGAACTCAGTTTGACTATCTCTCTAGCTCGATAAAATGGCACTCCATCACTTTGCCAGTCTTTTTTTTGAACTCGACTGCTAGAACCAATTAATCCTATATTTCCTAACCTTTGAATGTTCCAACCTTCGGGCACTTCAAACGGTTTTTCATCCTCACTAATTTCCGGCAATGCTTTTGGGAGTTTGATTTTTTTATCTTTAATCAACTGTGCCTTTTCATCGGCTATTCGCTCAAGCAATACTGAAGCGGGTTCGTCGTTTGGATCTTGTGGCACTAATTTGCCACGTACGGCGAGCTCTAAAATAAGTTCACGCAGCTTTTTAATACCGTGAAGTGAAAACTTTTTAGATGAACCACGCCCTGCTGACGACTTTTGCTCAATGCCCGTCGTCCAAATATCAAGATGTTCTGTGATTAACTGCTCGGCGTTTTTGTTAGGTGTTTTTAACTCAGCCATTACTTACCCTCAGTATCTTTTGAAAGGGCTGCTGACAATATACCTTTAAGCTGGTCACGCAGTGCTTGTATATCTGCTTGCTGCTTTGAATAGTCGGCTAGTAACTCTTCTGGGTCGTGACTTATTACCTCGCCTACATGCGGATTTTTAATGTCTAGGTTGTAGTTACGGGCAATAACATCGTCGATTGATACTTTCCACGCTTGCTCTGTTTCAGTTCGGCTTGCAAAGCCGTCTGCCTCATTGCCCCACCATTCAAGTTCGGTTTTAAATTCTTCAAACTTCATTGGTTTGGTTTTGTTGTAATTTTTAACCCCTGCTGGGTAGGGGTGTTCGTAAAACCACACGTCTTTTGTACATTTTTTAGCGGTTCCGTCACCTTTGGTAAAAAACAGAATATTAGTTTTAATACTGGTGTACGGGTTAAACACGCCATTGGGTAAGCGTATTATGGTGTGTAAGTTACATTCCTCCACCAATAGCTTTTTAATTTTGGTTTTTACGCCTTCACCAAATAAGGTGCCGTCGGGCAATACTACTGCGGCGCGGCCTTTGGTATTGAGCACTTCTATAATGAGCTGTAAGAACAAGTCGGCTGTTTCACGAGTTTGCATGTCGCTTGGGAAGTTTTTTTCTATGCCGTCTTCTTCAGTGCCGCCAAATGGTGGGTTGGTGATGATTACATCTACTTGATCATCCCAGCTTGAAAGTGGTTTATTTAGGGTATTACCGTGTTTAACTTGTACCGGTACCTCAATGCCGTGAAGCATCATGTTAGTAGTACACAGTAAGTGCGGGAGTTGTTTTTTCTCTACGCCGTGTATTTGCTTTTGAAGTATTTGGTGGTCGTCGCCCGATTTTACATAGTTAGCTTTTACATGGTCGAACGCACACGCTAAAAAGCCACCGGTACCACAGGCTGGGTCCATAATAGACTCGCCTAGTTTTGGGTCGGTTACCGCCACTATAAATTTAGTGATGGCGCGCGGGGTATAAAATTCGCCCGCGTTGCCTGCGCTTTGTAAGTCTTTTAATATTTGCTCGTACAAGTCGCCAAATAAGTGGCGCTCTTTTGAGTCGGTAAAGTCTATTTCGTTTAGTTTGTTAATAACCTGGCGCAGTAGTGTGCCGTTTTTCATGTAGTTAAAGGCATCGCTAAAGGCCTGGGTTACTACATAGCCGCGCGGGTTTTTATCTATAGGTGCGGTTAGGTTTTTAAGCTCAGGGAATAGCTTGTCGTTTACAAACTCTAACAGCTCATCGCCCGTTATGCCTTCGTTATCGGCTGCCCAATTGCGCCATAAAAATTGCTCAGGGATTGGCTCGCGATAGTCGTCTAATTCAAGCTCTAGTTCTTCTTCTTGCGCGTCGAATACTTTTAAAAATAGTAACCACGACATTTGGCCAAGGCGTTGTGCGTCGCCATCGACACCGGCGTCTTTACGCATAATATCTTGAATAGACTTAATAGCTGAACTGATAGACATAGTATTCTCTTGTTTGATTATTTTTATAAACAGCGGCTAAAAGCAAATATGAAAGCTGTTTAATTTAAATGGTTTAATGCTTTGCTGACGCTAATACATAGCAACAGCAAACATAAATTTAGGCTGTTTTAGGCGCTGGCATTTGGTAAATTTCGGCCTCGAGCTCTTTTAGTGCTTGCTCGTATTGTGGTTTGCCACCAAAGCCTTTTTTTACTATTTCACTTAGGCTGCCAATTTCGTTAAACGGCGCCACTTTAAGCGCTTGCATAGATTCTATTTCTTGCACGCCTACATCGGCGTATTTTAACAGAAGGTTCTCGAGTACGGTGTGCGCGGTACCCGAATATTTAGTGAAATAGTTACGCTTTTGTACGTTATCTGCGCGCTCTTTACGGGTAAGGGGTGGTTGGTCGTAAACTACATGGCAGATCATATCAAATGGGTCCATGTCTTTGCCGACTTCTTCCTCAAGCGCGGACCAAATAATGCCTTCTTCGGCAAGTTCATCTATTACTGCTTGCTTACGGTCTGACTCATTCCAACGTTTTACAAAGTCATCCAGTGAGCTGTATTGCTTGCTCATGGTTTTACGGGTGTAATCTATAAACGATTCGGTAACGAGTTTACCGTCGGTATCGTAATACTGTACTCGCTCTGCCACTTTATTAACGGTAACACCTGATACGCGGTACTTAACCATTTTGTTAGTTTCATCGTCCCATTCGCCGTCAAGCGTGCTATCGCCTTTAGAGTCATTTATGGTGTCGTTATTGGCATCGCTTTCATCACCGGTTGATTGATCATCGAATACGCTATCAGGTTGCTCTTCGCCCGTTGTATCGTCTTGTGATTCAATATCAACGTCTTCGTTTTCAATGTCGGTTGGCGTTATTTTTATTACTTTTTCTGGCGTGCCATCAAAACGTTCATCGGCAAATAACTCAGTGGCTTTTTTAAAGTCGAGTATGGTAAACCATAGCTTGCCGTAGCGGTCGTCAATACGGGTACCACGGCCAATGATTTGTTTAAACTTGGTCATTGATTGGATGTTTTGATCAAGCACTACTAGCTTACAGGTTTTAGCGTCTACCCCTGTTGTCATAAGCTCTGAGGTGGTAGCAATAACTGGATAAGCACGCTTAGGACTACAAAAATTATAAAGTTGAGCTTTACCTAATTCATCATCGCCAGTGATCTTCATCACATATTTATCGTTTTTAGCCATTTGCTCTGGATTTAAGTTGGCAATGGCACAACGCATACGCTCGGCGTGATCTATGTCGTTACAAAATACAATGGTTTTAGCCATAGGATCTGTACGCTTTAAATAGTTAGTAATGGTTTCTGCCACAAGCATGGTCCGCTCATCAATCACCATTGTGCGATCAAAGTCTTTTTGGTTGTATATGCGGTCTTGTATTACTTCACCGTTACTATCAACCTGGCCCTTAGTGGGTCGCCAGCCTTGTAGGTCTACATCGAGATCGACACGTACCACTTTGTATGGGGATAAAAAGCCGTCTTCTATGCCCTCTTTAAGAGAATAGGTATAGGCAGGGTCGCCAAAATAGTCAGAGTTTGATACTTCCTCAGTTTCTTTTGGTGTAGCGGTTAAGCCAATTTGAGCAGCACTTTTAAAATAAGTAAGTATTTCACGCCAGGCACTTTCTTCGCTTGCGCTACCTCGATGGCACTCGTCAATAACAATAAGGTCAAAAAAGTCAGGGTCTACATTTTTAAATGCTTTTTGATGTTCTTCTGGCCCTGTCAAACCTTGATAAAGTGCTAAATGTATTTCGTAAGCGGGATCAATTGTTCTGCCAGTAATTTTGGTCATTGCTGTGTCGAACGGCGCAAAATCACCACTTTGAGTTTGATCTATCAAAGCTGTACGGTCGGCTAAGAATAAAATGCGCTTCTTAGCCCGTGACTTCCATAAGCGCCAAATGATTTGAAACGCGGTATAGGTTTTACCGGTTCCGGTTGCCATAACGAGGAGTACGCGGTCTTTACCTGACGCTATAGCTTCTACTGTTTTATTAATTGCTTGGAGCTGGTAGTAACGCGGGTGCTTGCCACTACCATCATCATAATAGGCTTGGTTTATTATAGGAAGTTGCGATTCAGTATAGCCCTTGTAGGCACAATACTTTGTCCACAGTTCTTGCGGTGATGGGAAGTCTTCTAAGCGTATTTCGGTTTCGAGGTTATGCGCATCAGGCGTGCCTAGCTTAGTTTTATCGTGGAAAATAAAGCCATCTCCATTAGAGGCGAATATAAACGGCACATCGAGTAGCCTGGCGTAATCCAAGCCTTGTTGGAGTCCTTTATTTACTGAGTGTTTATTAGCTTTAGCTTCAATGACAGCAAGCGGCATACTGGGTTTATGGTAAAGCACTATGTCAGCCGATTTAACCGTTTTACGTACACCAAGTTGCCCACGTACGATTACTTTACCGTCACGTAATTTAACCTCTTGGCGTATTTGGGTTATGTCGTCCCACCCTGCGGTTTTAACTGCGGGTAGAATAAACTTACTGATTATATCGGTTTCGCTGAGCTTTCTTTTATCCATAACTTAAACCATCCCTAAATACTACGCTATGAGCCAACAAGGCTTTGCGTACAACTCGTTGATTCAACGTGTTTCATGCTGTTTAGTGATGCTATATAAAATAGGGTGAATAAGCAAAAATAAAAGATATTAAAAGTTAGCTAGTTGAGTTAATAAAAGTATTAAGCTAATTATTGCTATAACCAAGCTGAAATAGTAACTCATTGCTATATTGGTTCAGAAGATTAAAAGCTTTTTCTTGCTTAACGTTCATCTGTCCGCCAAAAATTTTATACTTAAGTGAGCTATGTTTTTTAAACATCCTCAAGTTATCTTCAAGCAACTTACCAAAGTGATTGGCATACTCGGTAATGTGGTAATGATGCTGCTGGACGGTTTTAAGGTGAGCCGTTGCTTCAGATTCAAGGGATGTTAACTTTTCTATCTCTGCCAACAGTTCAACTTTTTTCATCTTTATTTTTTCGACTTTTTTATATGAACCTGTTACTGCAAAGTACATTGCGGGAGCTGCTATTATGCCACCTAAAACCATAAACCCTCCAGCCATACCAGCTCCACCTGCAGCGATAGAACCACCACCAAACCAAGCTAGTGTTGCGTTTGTTGCAGCTATACCAGAGAGTGAGGTAATAGCAGTACCTGTGGATGCACTACCTATAATGGTAACGACGCCCCAAGCACCAATAGCTGAAGTACCACCCACTAAACCACCAAACCCTGCTTTGAGTGAAGTTTTGAAACCATCGGAGAACTGCTTTAACTGAATTAAAGTTACTTTTTGATCAACTGACTTTCTGTCACTTGTAACATTAGATTTAGTTTGTAAAACCTTTCCAACTTTTTTTAAAAGTTTATTTGTTTTCTCTAATGTAAAGCCGATAGAATTTAAGGCTTTATTCGTCTCATCATTAATCAGTTTTAAATTTTCAAATACTGGCTTATACAGGGTGTTGTGTAAGTCTTCGTAATGTTTATTCTGGAGTGCTAAGTGATAAGTACCACCTAATGAAAAACAACCAATTAAATATTTACCTGTAGATTTTAATATTTGCCTCTTATTGCTTCCCTGAGCAAAAAACACTCCCTCAAACTCATGTTCTAAGTACTCAAAAGACTCATCAGAGATCTCAGTAGGTGTTTTATTACTATAATTTACTATGGCTTTATAAGCGGTAATGCTATTTTTTGATTGCTTTAAATGAGCAAGGTACTGTTCTTTGACTTCGCTGTAATACATTAATTTACTTCCTTGTTAACCAATACCCAACTTTTGAAAATATAAATAATAGAAGTCGGACAATTATTTTTAAGTTATAAGGTTACAGGATTTCTCTTATCAATATCACCAAGTATTCGCATAGAAATACACTTAAGTATTAGAGTCACACTTTTTCTAAATCATAAAACTAAAAAAGCGCCCTAGAATTGAGCGCTTTGCATTTCGGACAAATAAACAGGGTTATACAAATTTAAATAACAAATATTGCAGCATAGCTTTCATACTACGCTTATTACTTTGGCGATATTGCTCATAGTTAATTATACCAATAGACATTTTAGTGCAAAACAAACTTAGAGCGATAAACCAAGCAAAATTTTGAGTCGATTGGTACTGGACAGAAAGTACCGCTGAGCCACCAAATACAATGGTCGAATAAACGACTTCTATTCGATACCGGCTAACTGCTTTCAATATCTCAGGCATTAAAAGCCGTCATCAAATGCATTAAAACAATCGTGCTCTATAGAGTCTCCTATCGACTCTTCAATTTCATAAACAGTCATGACCCTATCAGGTTGGCCCACCACATTGCCGCCTACATCAACCATATTAGCGCTCGCATTTGTGATAGGTAATCCTGTTGAGGGATTAATAGCAATATCATTAGCGTCGTTTTTCATTTTTTAAACCTTCTTAATTATTAATTTATGCTATCAAATTTAATGATTTCGTGATAAAAAACAAACTGTTTGACTGCGCAGCTCAGCAACAAACAGTTTGAATAAGGCATTCACTTTTCTTCTATTTTCACTTAATTTTTTTAGTAAAAACCCTCTCCTCTTTATCTAAAAAGTTTATTAATAAGTTTAATTTGAAGACGTTTTTTGTCTGATAGACGCTCTTAAAACGCATTTTTCGGCACGACAAACTGCAAAAAAAGCGTCTCAGAATGAGACCAATAAGCGCGTAATGTGGCATAAGCGAAGCTTAGGACACATGGAGTTGCGCGAATGTACAGCTGGTCTGTACCAACCGCGATAATGTTTCGCATCAGCGAAATTCGATTAAAATTTGGCACAAATTGATATCGAACCATCTATTTTCGTAGAAAATTAAAGCAGATGAAAAAGGCGAATAGTGAGGAACTCACAGCCTTGTTAGGCGCGGCAGTATGGCGGTTGGTACAGAGCGTAGCTCGGTGCATTCGCGCAGGGTCTACAACGCTAGCGCGATAGCGCGTCGAGTCAGCTCGTTGCGGAGCAACACCAGAGCTGGCGGGCGTTTTAGACCCTATGGTTGAACAACGAAGTTGAGAAGCCATCCGCTGAAAGCGGCTTCTCTTTAGTGTTTTCATCCCTCGTTTCATTTAAAGAGCAAACGTACAACGTCTTGTAATGAATATCGTAATATTTTTTCCTAATTGAAATAAAGAATAACCTATAAAGTAAGACCTCCTCTTTAGGAGGAGGTCTTACTTTATAGGTTTAATTCACACAAATTTTCTACGTTTAAAAACAAAATTAAAAAAATTAAAAATAAATCGGCGGATTTTACATAAAACGCAATTAATTCGTTTTTCGACATCCTATTTAGAAATTCCGAAATACTCAAATCTTATAAGGAATTTATAGTATGAATGACCAAAAACATACCCAACAATTTTCACAAAACAGTGAATCAACAAACATGCCTAATCCATTACATCAATTAAGAAAAGCCGATAGCGTACTTAGTATTGTGCAAGCTGACATTCCTCAACCATGCATTATTGTACCTTCGATATTAACAGCCGGAGAGGCTACGCTGCTTGCTGCCGGAGCTGGCTCTGGAAAAACCTATATATCTCAGTATATCGCCGCTAGTGTTGCTGCTGGCATTACTAGCTTTGGTAATGAGCCGTGCGAAGCTAAAAAAGTTTTGTATATTGATGCTGAATTAGGCTTACATCAGATACAAGCACGTTTTGGCAAAATTTTTAACGCGATAGGTGCTGGACCTAATGGTGATTATTTAAAAATTATTCATAAAAAAAGCTTTAAAGGGGGAATACCTGACCTTGCGACATCTGATGGCTTTGATGCACTCGCCAGTGATATTCAATGGGCCGATGTAGTGATTTTCGATAACCTATCCGCACTGTATACATCCGCAGAGGAGCTCAATCAAAACGACTGGAACTACTACAACAAATGTATTGATGCATTACGAAACGAAGGAAAGGCAATTTTGATACTGCACCATACAGATAAAACAGGCAAAAACTACCGAGGCCATACCGAGATTGCGCGTGCAGTTGATAATGTGCTCATTGCAGCAAAAGATTTAAAACTGAGTACTAACGCAGTGACTGTGGTTGATATAGCGCAGTCTAAATCACGCAACGGCGCCAGTAGTGAAAAGCTTATGAGTATCGCGTTTGGTGATATATATAACGATGGGCAATTTTTGATGGTTCGCGCTAAATAAGCAGTCAATTTCGCATACTCGGGAGTTATATAAATTATGACTCCTGATTTAGTGAACACGAATGCAAAACGATAACGACTGTACTCACCAATACGCCCGCTATTTTGACATTGATATGCGATATAACGCAGGTGCTAACAACTATCAAAAAGGTATGAACCGGACTGCTCTAACAGTCCTTATTGCGGTCAGGTTTTCTATTGTCGCGCCAGTGATTATTCGCTGGCTCTATAATATTAGTCAACCTCAAGCACTTGCCCATTTAAATAAGTTAGTAGATGAAAAGCTGTTAACGATGGTCCCTACACACAGAAGCCCTGATGGGCGGGTTTATATTCCAACTTACTCAGGAGCTAAATACGCACAGGAGCAAACCAGCATTAGTACTTACATTCGCTCAAAATCAAACCCCGCACTGCAGGTTAACCACAACCACATAATGCACGACTTAATGAATGCATTTATTGCTCTGCGCGGATTACATAACCATACCTCTGATGGCGTTTACAGACCGCTATGGACAGGATTTTTATCTGAGCCAGAATTTAAACGATTATATAACCAAAGCAGTGCGCGAATTGTAGACGGTGTGGCCGTATTACCAGATAAAACCGTCGTTGCCATCGAAATTGAAAACTCATTTAAAAGTAAATCGACACGTCAGACTATACTGCTCAAATACCTCGCCTCACTTAAAGCAGGCCATTACCAACAGGTATTTATATTTTCACAATCTGCGCAAATATTTGATGATATAAAAAGATTGCACACTCAGTTGATGGATGCACTCCCCGAGCGCATAAATAAGAAGACCCAACAACCATTTATGACTCCTGAAGATGTTGCATTACTACAATCTGCGATTGTGTATCGCACAAAATTTTGTGATGAAATTACAGCGTTATTTTACTCATAAGCCGAAATATAAACGTGGAATAAAATGTTTACCCCAACAAAAAAAGCATCATCCGATGCTTTAGTGTTTTTTATTGCGGCTACAATACAGCGCAATTGTTTTAAATGTTAAATGCCCTATATAGCAAGCCGCCAAAGTGAGCGTATAGGATTGGATAGTAGGTAATATTAAATAGGTTTTATTTATTGGCCCCTCATAGTAAAGCCAACCGAAGGCGATAAATATAAAGCCAAACATACTGAATACCTCTGCTATAGCGTTAGCAATAAACTCAATCCATTTCTTCTTAGTCATAGCTATTGTCCTTTTTGTCCTTGTCACCTTATATAAGTACATAACAGAGGATTTATTAGGCTTTTGCCTTGCTTTAAAAACCAATCACAAAAATAAAAGAGAGCAAACTAAGTTCGCTCTCTTTATTATTTTGTCAGGTTACATTATGCGATTAAGACAACGCATTCGTGCCCTACCGCCAGGTCAATCGCTATATTGCCCTCCCCCTGCACAACCATCTACTCAGTAGATAGCATGACAAAGCTCATTTGATGTGCAGTGAATCACCTATTAGCTCTTCAGATTATGTAGCTTGCATAGCGACAAGCTGAGTGCAATTTTTTGGGGTAATGGATATGCAGGTATGTTGTGGCTTTACATTAATAATTAACTCCGCAGAAAGGGAATTACAAAGCGTACCGAGTAGTTCACTTAGGGTTTGTATATTTTCAATATGTTTCAAGTCACTCTTTTCTATTGCGCTAAGGCAACTTTCTAAAAGAAAAAATATCCGTGCTTGCAAAGTACGCGTCAAACATTATTATTAATAAAGACTTATAGTCGGAGAGTAGTTATGACTGAATTTTTAATGATGATTTTTCCAGCGATAGTCCTCACTATTGGCTTTGCATATATCGCGATGAAGCACGGCAAAGAAAAGTAAAATTAAACTTAATTAGAAGCTAATTTTTAAGTATAAGAAAACGAGCCCAGAGGCTCGCCAGAGTTTATGAGCTTTCTATTAACCGTAACCAACTATCTTCTGCAGCTGCAAAATACTCACTGGGTTTTATCATAAATAGCTGCTCAAATTCTGCACTAAACAAGCTGCAAAAATTTGTTATGTCTTCAATATGTATGAGTAAAAAAGCATACATCTCAACCCCTTCCAAATACCTCTGTGAGAACTCAGGGTTAGCAGCTAATAACTGTTGAGAAATACTAATACCCAAAACACTCCCTGCGCTATCTCGGTGTAAATAAACGTAATTGGTGAAGCCCAGCTCTAGTGCTTGCTTATCAATAACGTCAGCTAATAGCAAAATAGTTGAACTGTCATCCCACGGTGACTGACTGGCGCGTACATATTGGCGAATAAACGGTAATTTTTGGTCTTTCATGATTTTTCCTGGTTAATTTGTCCTAAAACTAACTAGGCATAAGCCTGGAGAAAAATTGAAAGGTATGAAATAAACGACGTAAATTTGCAAAACACACCAAAAACGTTAAGGTTAAGAAAGTGTTTCAAATATTGAGAATTTAAGATGAGTGATTTTATATGGTTATTACCGGCTGCTGTGTTGAGCATAATTTTAATTAGGCTTGTTAAACAAGCTAAAAAAATAGATTAAGTAAAAACAATACAAAACTTTTGGTTGTAACCGTCGGCAGTTAAAGTGACCTATAAGTCACTTTAAGGCCTAAAATACGGCTTAATGTTACCTAAAAGGCACTTTATTTTGAGGCTTAAAAAAGAAAAATCTAAGTTTTACTTTTATTAACTACCAATTCTCTTTTCCAAATTCATTCTAGAAGCTACAAAACACAAATATAAGATTCAAACACTCTACCAGTCTAAAATTTCAACTATTCAGTTAATACAATTTGCCTTTTAAGGCTGTTTTTAAGATACTAGCTAGGTGCTTGTGAATTACTAAAAATCGTAGCACAAACCATAGCACGACAAAGCAACACCTTGTTTTATATAAATTTAATTAAAAGCCTTATAACTATCGCAGTTAATGCATTTACTATTTATGAGTAGAGCCACTATTTAGCCTTTCTAATTAAAATCATTATAAAACATAAATATAGAGTTAAATTAAATGTTTTTTGACTACTTTTAATACAAGTCCAGTTCAATAATAAACCTTTATTTTTCATTAAATCGTAGCACACATTCCTAACACACCGTTTTACTTTTGGGTGTAAATTACAGCCGCGAATTATGCCTATTTCTCTCTATTTCTTTGTTGATCTTAATCAATAAAAATAGCCGTAAGGCCTTTATTTATATAGGTTACAACAAAGTGAAAAACTCTTTATCAACACTTACCAAGGCTCAGTACACTAAGGCAAAAATAGAATGGAATCAGCTCAAACCGCCGTTTTCTATGCAGCACATAAATCGGTGTGCTACGCTGGCTCAAAATATCATATTTTTTGAAGAAAAAAGCATTGGAAAACAAGGTCTTAAATCTAGTCGGACTAAAAAATTATCGAAATACGAAGCACAACACCATATTCGACTAATTTTCACCAAGTCTGGTACAGCCATTTTCTATTCTAATTTCCCTAAACCATCTGGCATAGCCAATACCAAATTAGGTGAAGTACCTGAATTAACGATAGCAAAAGCGCGTAAGCTTACTGAACAAAGCTTAATAGAGCGCCATAACACCGCACCTACCAAATTTGCAGCTTCATCGCTCAGAACATATCAATGCAGAATAAAAAAGCTCAGGCATCATCTCCCGGCTTAAGCGAGCGTTCCAATCTCTTTCAGCTGGAGAGTTAGAAAAAGTTATTGATAACATCAATAAGGCAGAATCCAATAACCCAGCAGCTGATATTGACGACTTTTATGTATCTGACCGTGTAGAGAGCCCCTAACTAAATATACATATCATGATCTAACTATAAGGGTATTAATTATCTAAGACGCCCGCTTTCATATATAGGCGTAACCCAGTATTTTAATGATGTGTGTTGGCATACAGGGCTTAATGCTGTTTTGATAATTTGTAGCTGCGCTAATAATATATGCACCTCAAACTGATAAAAGCTGCGATGCCCTTCTACTTGCTCAGCAATATCAAATTCACTGTGCTCCTTGCTGTAGCCTTCAATGTTTTTTAAGTTAAAGCCGGTAATGCAGTCTATGCCAATTAATATATCAACCACTTCATCTTTTATGTTTGTGGGTACATTTAGGGTAAAAAGTAACTGTTCAGCCATGTTTTTTCTCCAACCAACCATAAAAGATAGGCAGTAAATAAAGTGTTGTAATTGTTGAGGTAATTAACCCGCCAACAACCACAATCGCCAATGGCTTTTGAATCTCAGCGCCAGGGCCGGTAGCGAATACCAGTGGCAGTAAACCAAACATTGCGGTTGTGGCTGTCATTAACACTGGGCGAAGGCGTCTGCTTGCGCCATCTAAAATGCGCTGCATTACATTGGCAGAAAACATTTTCATTTGCTCTAAGTGGCTGATCATCACAATACCATTGAGTACCGCTACGCCAAGTAAAGCAACAAAACCAACCGATGCAGGCACCGAGAGGTATTCGTTACTAATAAACAGGGCAATCACTCCCCCCATTAACGCAAACGGAATATTAGCAATTATCAGCGTTGATTTAGATAACGATTTAAACGTGGTAAATAAAATAATGAAAATCAGTATTAATGCCACCGGAATAAGCACCAGCAAGTTTTGTGTTGCACGTTGCTGGCTTTCAAATTCGCCACCAAACGACAAGGTAAAACCACTGGGTAATTTTATGCTGCTATTAATTTTAGCTTCCAGTTCATTCACATAACTAACCACATCGCGGTTATCCACATTAACGCTTACAGAAGCAAAGCGTTTTGCTTTTTCTCGCTCTATTAACAATGGCCCCGTTTTAAAGCTAATATTAGCCACCTCTTCAAGTGGTAGTAGGCTGTTGTCGGGCATTAAAATTAGCTTTTGCTTTAATGCGCTCATTGACGATAACTCAAAGTGTGCTGCGCTTTCGCTTTTTTGTGCATTAAACACAATTGGGATCACGCGGTTTCCTTCTTGAAGTGCCGATACCTGCAAGCCTTCTAATTGCGACTTTAAATAATCGCTTAATCCTTCGGTGGTTAAACCAAACTGACTAGCAACCCCAGGAATAAGTTTAATATTTACGTATTTACCCCCTTCAATAAGCGCCATTTGCACATCACTTGCGCCGTCAATATTAGTGGCAAGTGCAGTGATTTTTTCAGCTAATGAGGCAAGTGTCGCAATATCATTACCAAATACTTTAATCGAAATATCACCGGTACCACCGGTGAGCATTTCTGATACCCGCATTTGTATTGGCTGAGTAAAGCCAATATTTACCCCTGGAAATTGCGTAAGTGTTTGTCGAATATCCTCGATTAGCAGCGCTTTGGAGTCAAAACGCCACGTATCTTTTGGTGCTAATTCCATAAACACATCGGTTTCGTTTAACCCCATAGGATCAAGCCCGAGTTCATCGGAGCCGGTACGGGCAACAATTTGTACGATTTCTGGGGTGTTTTTTAGCAGTGTGGCTTCAATTTGTTTATCGATATCCAGCGAGGCTTGCAAGGAAATACTCGGCGATTTTTCCAGTTGCACAATAATGTCGCCTTCATCTAAAACGGGCATAAAGCTTTTGCCAAGCCCCTGAAATAACACCCCACTGAGCACTAAAACAGCGACTGATATAACACTAATAGCCACCGGCTTTTTAATTGCTTGGGCAAGTGTTTTAGTATAAAAGCCTTGTAATAGCGTCACCATTTTAGGTTGGGTTACGGGTTCATTTTTTAATAACAACGAGGCTAAAATTGGAATAACCGTTAACGACAACAACAGCGCACTTAGCATGGCAAACACGATAGTTAACGCCACTGGGGTAAATAACTTGCCTTCTAGCCCTGTTAACATTAATAGCGGTGAAAACACGATAATTATAATGATTGTGCCTGAAAACACTGGCGTCGCGACTTCTTTACATGCGCGATAAATAACATGCAGCCGAGGGAGGTGCTGATTATTAGCCAGCCGATTTACTATGTTTTCAACAATAACTACCGATGAGTCCACCAGCATACCAATGGCAATCACTAAGCCACCTAAACTCATTAAATTAGCCGATAAATCAAACTGATTCATCATTATAAACGTCAGCAATGCCGACATAGGTAAAGACAAAGATACCACCAATGAAGAGCGAATATCGCCTAAAAACAAGGCTAGTAGCACTATCACTAAAATGATAGCTTGGCCTAATGCGCTGGTAATGGTGCTAATTGCGGTATTTATTAAGTTAGAGCGGTCGTAAAACACATTAATTTTTGTGCCTTGCGGTAATGAAGCTTCAATGGTGCGAAGTTTATCTTTTACATCTTCAACAACTTGCGCTGTATTACTATTTTTAAGCGCAATTATAAGCCCTTGTACCGCCTCTTCACTGTTTTTAGTGACTGCGCCATAACGGGTTAAACTGCCAACGTGTACCGTGGCAATATCACTTAACCGAATAACCTTATTTTGAGTGGACTTAATCACAGTATTTTCAATGGCGGTTATATCGGTGTATTTGCCCTCAGTGCGCAAAATAAAAGTGTCGTTGCCTTTTTCTAAGCGCCCTATGCCACCGTTTTGATTCGTTTGCGTGATTGCTAACTTCATTTCATCAAAGCTAACTTGATGCTGTTGCATCAATAAGGTGTTGGGAAGTATTTCATAGGTTTTTGAAAAGCCGCCAAGACTATTCACATCTGCAACGCCGGTTACAGTGCGCAGCAATGGACGAATTTGCCAATCTAAAAGCTCTCTTTTTTCAATCAGCGATAAGTGAGTACTTTCTATAGTAAACATGAACACCTCGCTCAAAGGCGTGCTCATTGGCGCCATGCCGCCACTAATATTACTGGGCAAGGCGGGCAAAATATTTAATAAACGCTCATTAACTTGCTGACGGGCCCAATAAATGTCGGTGCCCTCTTTAAAGTCAATGGTAATATCCGTAATAGAATATTTAGTAGTAGAGCGCAGCATTTGCTGTGACGGAATACCCAGTAATTCGGTTTCAATCACCCGTGTTACTTGCGATTCTATTTCAAGGGCGTTCATGCCGGGTAATTTGTAAACTATTTTAACTTGGGTGGGCGATATTTCTGGAAAAGCATCCACCGGAATACTTAACCAAGATTTAGCGCCAATGGCCATAGCAACAATAACAAAAATACTAACAAACAAACGCTGAGTAAGTGAAAACTTAATAAGCTGGTTTAACATTTACTCTCCCCCTAAGTGAAGCAACATACCTTGTAGCGCACTTACCGAGCTTATTAGTATCTTCTGATCATCTAGGTTTTTATTGGCAGTAAACACGTAGTCTTTGCCTTGTGTACCTTTGAGCTCAATCGGCAGTAACTCAAGGTTATCGCCAGATTTTAAAGCAATGTAATTAACATCTTCAAATTCAAACACCGCTGACTTTGCTATTTTAAAGCCTGTTAATTTATTTACCGGTGTGACTTTGATGGTTTGCCCCAGTGTCAGCTGGCACTCATTCGAGCTTACCGACGCCCATACTATTTGATGGTATTTATCTACAATACTGTCATAGCTCTCAATATTTAAGCTGCAATTTTGTGACAGCTTAAAATGCGCTAACGTGTTGGTAAAACTAAGGGGGACATTAATCTTAACGCGAATACTACTTGCATCGATAATATCAAACGCGGTGTCACCCATCACACGGTTTCCCGACTCATTAGTGAGTTTTAAAATGCCCGTTTTTGGACTCACTAAGGTCACGTTTTCATTATCATCAATGTTTAAAAATGCCATTTGATGTTGCATATGTTCAAAATTTAGCTTGGCTTCAAAATAGCTTTTAGTAATTTCAACCCATTCAGAGCTTCTTATTATTTTGTTTTTTAAGTGCTGTTGGTTTATGTCGTAATGGCTTTTAGTAATAGCGAGCATGTCTTTTGCTGATTGATAGGCATCTAAAAAATGGTGTACATCGCTGCCCTCAACGCTTGCGATAGTGGCGCCCTTTTCTACCATGCTGCCGTTAGGGTATAAGTAACGAACCTGCTGTACATCAAACGCAAACAGCACCGTGTAATTGACCCCGGGTTTGAAATTGACTTCACCAATTAAACTTTGCCCGTTAATAAACTCTGTTTTTTGAATTGGCGCAAATTCGACATCAAAACCACTGAGTGAAGAAAGCTCTACAGGTGCTAAATTTTGTGAAGCATGCACAGGGATAAGTGTTAATAAAGCCACCATAAAGAATAAAAATAACGTATATTGAATACGTAAAAAGTGAAGAATTTTTGTTGTAAAATTTAACAGCATTGCGTTTGTTCACATTTGATTAATTTCATAGAATGAACCATGACTTTTTTAGACTGTTAAATCATCAGGCAAACGCCGTACGTACCCAAAAAAAGCGTGACTCACGGTATGGGACATATGTCCATTGTATTTATAAATAATTGATAATAGAGGATTTAATGAAAGACAAGTTAATCGCAGCCACCTTGTTAATAATAATGGTGCTAAACTTTTTTGATGTGATAATAGATTTGAAACTAGGAGTACCACTGTGGCATATTTTTTCTGAGAGCTTAATCGTTGCCATTTCCGCAGCCGGTGCTATTTACTTATTTAGAGATATTCGTTCGAGTACCGCCAATATCAATGTGCTGAAACAAAAATTAGCTCATTCAAAAAAAGAACTTAAAAACATATCACAAACAATGATGGATGCGCGCCATGAATACAGTGGCGTTATTCAAACCCAGTTTTCACAGTGGGCATTGACACGCAGTGAGCAAGAAGTCGCCATGTTGTTACTTAAAGGCCTAAGCTTTAAAGAAATAAGCGCGCTAAGAAGCACAAAAGAAAAAACCGTCCGTCAACAAGCTTCCGATATTTACAGCAAAGCCGATGTAGAAGGCCGACACGAGTTTGCTGCATGGTTTTTAGAAGATTTTATGCAACAAAACCATTATCAACCAAAAAGTACAGCTATAAATTAATCTAAAAAAGCCTTGACATGCTAGAGTCGGTATTTCGAGTCCACTCGGTCATCCAACCAAAAGTAATAGAATCACTTATAAATAGAAGCAGGCTCTACTCTTAATCTGTATTGTAGTGGTTAGGCGCTTTTTTCATTTAAATTAAATTTCTTAAGTTTTCTTTAAGTTTCACTCGTTAAGTTTAAACCCTGAAATATAAACAGGTTTAAATGAGCGAGCTTATGCAATTAGCCCACACTTCTGCATCATTAGGTTTAACACAAAATAACAGTCAGTTTATTAGTGCTCGTATTGATGATGTGCATCGAAAAAATCTCGAAAACACAGTGAAAGAAGGTTTTTTAGTTGCGTATAACGCTAAGCTTACTTCTTTTATGCCACTACTTTGCCAATATGTTACCAAGCAAGGAAAGTGCACGTTAGGGCTAAGGCAAGCAACTTCGCCATTGTTTATTGAGCAATATTTAGCATCACCCGTTGAAGATTTTTTAGATGAGAGCATTTCTCGCAATAAAATTTTTGAACTTGGTAATCTCTGCTCTACAAATCGAAGAGCAACTCTTGCACATTTTATTATTGTTAACGAAGCTCTGCAAAGTGTGGGGGCAAAACATTTAGTGTTTTGTGCAACCAACAAAGTGCGTGCTTTATTGCGCTTACTTGGTGTTACGTGTACTGAAATTGCACTTGCGAGCAGTTTTGTAGTTGAGAACCCATTAAAGTGGGGCAGCTATTACGCCAACCAACCAACAGTATGCATTGTGAGCCTAGAGCAAGCTCACCAACAAGTATTAAATACCCCAATGCTTTATAGTTTGATGCAGCAAAACCACTGCAATATCAATTCTTTGGTAAATGCATTGGTGAATGTATGAATTACTATAATACTCATTCAGTATCGCCATTAATTATTGCCCATAATAAAGATCAAACACGTGAAATTAACGGCGATGAGTTTAACCAGCAAATACAAAAAGTAGTAAAAATACTACAAGGCTTTAGCGGCAAAGGTATCGCTTATAAGCTTGATAATACACCCGCTTGGCTTGTTATTGATGCTGCTACAGCGGTTTCTAATAAAGTGGCTGTGCCAATTGCTCACTTTTTCAGTGAACAACAAACTCAATATGTATTAGTGCAATGCGGCGCTAATTTATTTATTAGCGACACGCTAAACCATTTACTTGAGGAGCCTGTTGCCTCTATTACTGTGTTTGAACTTTACACGTTATATATTTACGAAATAGTTGTGGCTAAACCGAACAGTTACTTTCCTGAAACTCAAAAAGTAACATTTACATCAGGCTCAACTGGGCAGCCAAAGGGCGTGTGTTTATCTGCAAAGAGCCAAATGCAGGTAGCTCAATCTCTTTGCGATAAAATTAATATTAAAAAGCCTGTTCATTTATGTTTATTGCCACTAGCTGTATTGCTTGAAAATATAGCTGGTGTGTATGCCCCTTTAAAAAGTGGCGGTACAGTACACTTAATACCATTAAATGAATTAGGCTTTGTTGGAACTGCATTAAAACAGCCCGCACAGCTTATTGCTGCTATTGATAAAGTTAAGCCAAATACGCTTATTTTAGTACCTGAACTATTAGCATGCTTAGTTACTTTTGCTGAGCAAGGTTGGCAACCGCCTAGTTCGTTGCAGTTTATTGCAGTGGGTGGAGCGCTTGTCAGCGAAATGCTAATAGTTAAAGCGCGTAGCTTAAACTTACCGGTGTATCAAGGTTATGGGCTGTCTGAGGCGGCATCTGTAGTGAGTTTAAATACCCCCACAAACGATAACCGCCAAAGTGCAGGCTCTGTGTTACCTCATATTCAAACCAAAATTGAAAATGGCCAGCTTTTTATAAAAGGCGATTTGTTTTTAGGCTACTTAAACCATCAACCTCACAACAAAAAACAGTGGTATGGAACCGGTGATCTAGTCGAGCAGCATCAAAATACCTTATTTATTAAAGGCCGATTAAAAAACCTAATTATTACCAGCATGGGGCGCAACATCAGTGCCGAGTGGCCTGAATCACTATTACTCAGTCAAAGCGGTATTTTACAAGCGGTTGTGTTTGGTGAGGGGCGACCTTTTCTGAGTGCCATTATTTACGCCGATACAAAGCTAAGTAACCCAGTGTTAGCTCAATACATTAACGCAATTAATAAACAACTACCCGACTATGCTCGAATTCAAAAGTGGCATCGTTTAGCTGCCCCATTAAGTGTGCAACAAGGATTATTAACAACAAATAATCGCCCAAAACGAGATGCCATAAGTAAGCAGTACCATGATGTGTTTGAGCAATTTTACCGACTTGGAGAAGTAATTAATGAGTGATTTTTTTAACACCCTTAAAGAGCAAACTAAACAAGAGCAAAATTACCTGCTTGCAGCGCCGATTATCCAGCGTGTTTTTAAAGGCGAAGCATCACTTGAAGAATATGCCTCGTTTTTAGTGCAAGCGTATCACCATGTTAAGCACACTGTGCCTTTAATGATGTCGGTTGGTGCACGATTAACCGACGAACAAGAGTGGCTGCGCGAAGCCGTCGCAGAATACATTGAAGAAGAGATAGGTCATCAAGAATGGGTACTTAATGATATTGCAGCCTGTGGTTTTGACAAAGAAACAGTACGGTGTAGTCAGCCGCAATTTGCTACCGAAATGATGGTGTCGTATGCGTACGACTCCATTGCACGTAAAAACCCGCTGAGTTTTTTTGGCATGGTGCATGTACTTGAAGGCACTTCTATAGCGCTTGCTGATGGCGCGGCTTCAAACATTGCAAATGCTGTGGGCTTACCTAAAAAAGCATTTAGTTATTTAACCTCTCACGGTGCACTTGATATAGAGCATGTAAAGTTTTTTGAAAACCTTATGAACCAAATAACAGACGAGGCGGATCAACAAGCCATACTTCATGGTGCAAAGCGCTTTTATCGTTTATACGGCGATATATTTCGTGGACTCGATGACGAACCACTTTTTAAAGCAAGTGCACAAGGCAAATTGGCATGAGTAGTTCTTTATGTGTGCTCACTGGTGCAACAGGCGGAATAGGGCAAGCAATTGCTAAAGCCCTATATGCAAAAGGGTGGAAGTTACTACTTGTAGGGCGAAATACCCAAGCCCTTGAAAAACTGAGCCGTGAATGCCCAGACAGTGAAATATTTACAGGCGATTTAACCGACGATACAACACGTATTGACCTAGCAATAAAAGCCAAGCAACTCGGTGACGTTAAATTACTTATTAATAACGCAGGTATAAATACAATGCAAAGCCTTGAGCACACAAGTAATGAGCAAATAGATAATATGCTCATGACTAATTTGTCGGTGCCTATTAAACTATGCCAGCTATTTTTAGGACAGTTAGAGTATACCAAAGGCACTATTGTTAATGTGGGATCATCGTTTGGCAGTATTGGCTACCCGTTTCAAACGCTTTATTGCGCCAGTAAATTTGGTTTACGTGGCTTTACAGAGGCATTATCACGTGAGTTGAATGGTTCAGGCGTTAAAGTGACCTATTTAGCACCAAGAGCAACAGATACATCTATTAATAGCAGTAAAGCGCGGGCAATAAATAAAGAGCTCGGTAATAAAATGGACTCGCCAGAATTAGTTGCTCAAGAGTTATTAGCACTAATAAGTTCAAACCAAACAAGGCGCTTTATTGGTTTTCCTGAAAAATTATTTGCACGCATAAATGGCGTATTCCCAAGCGTTGTTGATAACGCTATTGCAAAGCAACTTCCTAAAATTAAACGCTTTTTAAGTTAACAAACACACACAAGGGCAAAATTATGTATAAATTTACACTCGCATTTTATTTAATATTAACGGCTATATTTACCACCGTAGTACAGGCAGATGAAGCGCAAGACCTAATTTCTATTCAACAAAAGTGGGCTATTGCCAACTACGAGCTTGAAGACGATGCGCAAATAGATGCGTTTACGCAATTAAGTGAGCAAAGCGCGTTATTTGTTGAAAACTACCCTAACTCGGCACAACCGCATATTTGGAATGGTATTGTGTTAGCTAGTTTTGCCGGCGCAAAAGGTGGCTTGGGTGCACTTGGTTTAGCAAAAGAGGCAAAAGCGTCACTTGAAAATGCACTTTCAATAGATGGTGCTGCATTAAATGGATCGGCTTACGCAAGCCTTGCAACGCTTTACAGCAAAGTACCTGGTTGGCCAATTGGTTTTGGTGATGACGACAAAGCTGAAAAATTATTTAAACAAGCACTCGCTTTTAATCTCAAAGGCATTGATACTAATTACTTATACGGTGAATACTTGTATGGCGAAGGCGATTATAAACAAGCTAAAGCACGACTACTTGTAGCACAAGCAGCGGGCATTCGTGATACTCGTGCAAAAGCAGATGAATATCGTCAACAAGCAATTAGCCAGCTATTAGTAAAAGTAGATAAAAAACTAAAAAGATAAACACACAATGCATTTATTACTTGTTGAAGACGATGCCTTAGTGGCACAAGGGCTTATTCGCTCTTTGCGCCAAGAGGGCTACAGCGTAGAGCACAGTGGCACAGTAAAACACGCCTTAGAGTCCCTTTCTAGTGGTGAAATTGAGCTTGTTATTCTCGATTTAGGATTACCTGATGGCGACGGCTCGCAAGTTTTAAAACATATTAAATCGCAAAAAAAAGTTATTCCGGTGGTTATTTTAACTGCTCGCGGCGGTATTGACGACAAAGTTAAAGGGCTTGATATGGGGGCTGATGACTACCTTGCAAAGCCGTTTGACCCCGCTGAGTTATTTGCTCGATTGCGAGTAGCAAGTCGGCGCATTAATCAAACACAATCAAGCTTGTTGCGCTGTGGTGATGTAGTAATGGATACTTCTGCCCATACAGTATTGCTAAGTGGGCAATCACTTACCCTACCACGAAAAGAATACATGCTTTTAAAAGCGCTGATGGAAAATCTGGGAAGGGTGCAATCAAAACAACAGCTCGAAAATAAACTTTACCAATGGGGTGAAGAAGTTGGCTCTAATGCCATAGAGGTACATATTCATCATCTTCGTAAAAAATTCCCTAGCGATTTTATTAAAACCTTACGTGGTATCGGCTACGTGGTTGGTAAGCGTTAGAGTATGTTTATATTTCGAGGTTGAAAATGTCTATTCGTAAACGCCTGACCTTAATTTTACTTTCAATGATGGTGCTAACCTGTTTTTTAGCATTAGTAAAAGGCTATCAAAAAAGCATGCACCACGGTGAAAACTTACTTGATAATGAGCTTAAAATAGTGGCTGGCGTTTTAATTGAACAACCATTAGCACTAACCACAAATGCAGCACAAGTAAGTAGTAATAGTGCTCAGTTGTTGTACCAAATTTGGCATAATAATCGTTTACTTAGTGGCTCATCGAGTTTATCAAATAACTGTGTTAATTTTAGTGAAGGACTTCAAACTGCAAATTTAGCAGGGCAACGTATGCGAGTGTTTGTAATGAGAAAAAATACTCGTAAGGTTATCGTTGCTGAACCTATGGCAAAGCGGTTTGAATTAGCTGAAGCCGTTATTTTATCGGCAATGTTACCTATGTTATGGGCAGTTCCTCTGCTTGCTATTTTTATAAGCTTTTTTGTTAAATACGCATTAGCCCCTCTTACCCGACTGTCTAGGCAGTTGGCTTCTCGCCAAGCAAACGACTTTACCCCAATTAACTGGCAAGTAACCGACGAAGAAATTAAACCTGTTATTAATCGTTTAAACGATTTATTTAAACGAGTAGAAACTGCCTACTTACGAGAGCGCTTTTTTGCCTCAGATGCAGCTCATGAGTTACGTACTCCGCTTAGTAGTCTAAAAATTAATGTACATAATTTAGCTAATAAACAAAGTAACTCGCAAAATAATCAAGAATTAAAAGCAATGTCACAAGGTATTAATCGCTTAAGTAATATTGTTGAACAAATGCTAATTTTAGGACGCACTCAGCCAGAACAGTGGCAAAAGCAGTTTAGTGAACAGTCATTGCTAACTATTACTCAACAAGCCGTGTCGGAGCAATACGATAAAATAGACGAAAAAAACCAAACTATTAGCCTCGAAGGTAATGATTTTGTAATTAATGGTGATGAGTTTACATTAACGACGCTTATCTCTAATTTACTCAGTAATGCTATTAAATACACACCTAATGATGGTCAAATAATAATTAAATTAGCATCTAGTAATAATGACTATAGTTGGCAAATAGATGATTCAGGTTCAGGCATGACTGAAGAGCAAAAAGACCGAATATTTAATCGCTTTTATCGCGTAGGTGGCGATCAGCATCCATCAGGCGAGCAAGGCGCGGGTTTAGGCATGGCGATTGTTCAACACATAATTGCTATTTATGACGCAAATATTCATTTAGCGAATAGTCATTTAGGCGGGCTAACCGTGAAGATTACTTTTACAGGAGTAAAAAGTGACTAGACGTTTATTTAATCAATGCCTTTGTTGTTTGCTATTTTTGTCGTTTAACGCGGCGAGTAAAGAGTACCTTATTATTTTAAAAGATCACTTGTTCTATCCCTCACAAATTACTATTCCCGCGAATAAAAAAGTAAAGCTATTGATAGAAAACCAAGATAGTACACCAGAAGAGTTTGATAGTTTTGATCTAAACAGAGAAAAAGTGCTCTACCCAAATCGTAAAAGCATTATTTATATAGGACCGCTTAGTAAAGGGTATTACAAGTTTTTTGGTGAGTTTTCGCCAAATACAGCTAGGGGCGTTGTAATAGTTAGCGATGAAGGGGCACAGCATGTTAATAAATAGTTTAGTCATGAGCCTTAATCAATTACTACCTGTGGCTATTTTATTAGTGCTACTACAAGTAGTAAAAAAACAGAGTTCTTTGCGAATATGCTCTGCTGTATTAATTGGCGCGGTAATGTCGTTTTTGTACATGCAAAGCGCATCGTGGGTGAGCCAGTGGTTTGAATACCAAGGGTTAGAGTACTCACAAATAGGGCTATGTATTACTATATTTATTGCTGTGTTGGTATTTGCACTAAAGCAAAAGTCAGCGGCATTTTATATCGCAGTTATAAGCACAATAACGCTGTATTTAAGCCACTATATTATTTACCTCACCAGTTTTTGGCAAAATAATGATGCAGGGCAAAGCTTATTTATTGGCACTTTATTAGGTGTTGGAATTTGTTTAAGTTTTAGCGTATTGCTGTACTTTTTAATGAATGCAATTAAGCACCGTTTTGGTATGTACCCGCTTTTTACTTTGCTTGCTTTTAACAGCGCGGCTAAGTTATTAGTCGCACTGGATTTGGCAAGCCAAATAGACTTAATTACCAACACCTCAACCGTGTGGGATTTACGTGATTTGTTAAGCGAAAACTCTGAGCTAGGCCGCGTACTGCGTGCTCTTGTTGGTTACGAGGCCACTCCTGATTTAATGAGTGTACTTATATATAGTACAAGCAGCGTGTTATTTTTATTAATTTGTTACGTTATTCCAGCTTCAATGACTAAGGAACGTGTATGAAAGCACTCAACCTATATTTAGCGCTTAGTTTTACCGCTTTTTGTGTGTTGTTACTTCCAACCCAGGCAAGTGCTGATGGTATTGTTGTTGATAAGGTATATCACCCCTATGTTTTACCTTTTGAACGTGAGTTTGAGTGGCGACTGGTATCGCATCAAACTGATAGTGGCAATATATTAGCGCAGCGCTTAGGTGGTGGTGGTGCTATTAGCGATACAATGGCACTAGAAGGGTATTTAGTTGGTGAGCGAGACGATAACGGCGATTTTAGCTTAGAAGCTTACGAGCTTGAATTGCGCTGGCAGTTAATTGAGCAAGGTAAGTTATGGGCTGATTGGGGCGCATTATTTGAGCTTGAAAAAAAACATAACGAAGATGTATACGAAGCAACCTCGGGTTTTGTGATCGAAAAAGAGTTTGGAAAAACAAGCCTAACATTAAACGCTTTTTTGGTTTATGAATGGGGGCAGGATATTCAAAACGAATGGGAAAGTGAGTTTAGAGCACAATATCGCTACCGGTATCGTTCTGCTTTTCAACCATCTATTGAGGTTTACGTAGGTGAAGACTTTGTAGGAATTGGCCCTGGTTTTATAGGTTTGCAACGTTTTGATGGACAAAAACAATTAAAATGGGAAGCGGGTTTTATCACTGAGATAAGCCAATCAGAAAAAAATCATAGTTTTAGGCTCGCATTAGAATTTGAATTTTAATAATGAATAAAATCTAAAAACGGGCAGTTACACAGAATCCGTACAGGCTCCACAACAGATTTTCCATTCATTAAAAAATCACTCCCATTGACTGTGTACCAGAAGCCTCAAGATACAAGTGGTCAATAAAATTTGGCCACAGTTTTAGAGTTTTTGTATCTAACCTAAACTCGTTTAGCACTACGCTAGCGCTATAATGATATGGTCTAAGATTATTATTAAACCCATTTATATAATCACTAACGTTTTATTTTGTCACTGTGAGCTCTTCAACTAGCTTTATAAATTCAGGCTGTATCATGAGTGTATTTTGTAATTCTGTAAAAACTTCTAGCACTATATCTACTTGCTCTTGATGAGTATTGGCATGTTCAAACAAAGAAAGCATTGACCTTAAAATAACAATTGGATGCCATTTATTATGCTTGGCTCTCGGATCTACAGCAGTATCTATATACTCCCAATCATTAAATAATAATTTAAAACACGCTTTTAAATTATTATAATTGTCTGAATTTTTTATCATCTCTTGGCCTGTTCGATTGAAATCAAAAACTAAGCATAATTTTAATTCATTATTTATAAATTCTTTAACTCCGTGATCTCTTCCATCGAGCAACACACCGCAAAATATACCGGGAAGCCACTGCCTGCCTTTATTTTTAATGATAGGGCAAAATTCTAACCCAACTCTTGACTCAGTTCCTTGGCGTTTAAATACGGGTTCCATCCCGATAGTTTGTAACGGCCATTCTCGTTTTTGAGCCGTTTTAAAGATCGAGTCAACTTGCTCAATAAATTTTACTGCTTCTAAATAATGAGCAATAGAGAAACGATTCATTGGGGACTTTGGTCCTAATCCTTCAGATTTAAGTAATGATAAAAAATCTTCTATTGCCCAACTTGCGTGCTCATAATTTACTTTATCAACTAAACTTATTAAGCATTTATAAATATCCTCCCAGCACAATGCTGCATCTGGATTTTGAGCATGTTGAAAAGGAGTAGCTGTTATTAATATAATTCTGTAATCGTCATAAGTTTCAGATGCATACTCACGATAGTTTTTCAGCTGGTTTTGATGTAAGTCTGATTTTACTTTATGTTCGAACACTAAGGTGCAGGTCTCCCAACTTATAACTAAATCAGGGAACTTATTATTAAAATTTTCCTGCGTTGATATAAAAACTTCACCATCGGGTGCACTAATTGACGATTGCAATTTATTATTTATACATTCGAATACGCTCTGTAAAACCTCGCGGTTACTTCGCAACAGCCAAGCAAATGCTTCTGTTATAAAGTTTTCAAGGGGATCCGTATTTTCCCGAGGACGATACTTTCTTAAGTTGACTAAAAGGCTTTCCATAATTATTACCTGTAAAAGTATTTTGTTAGTTAACAATATAAACTAACTTAAATTTCGTTAAAAAATGAATTAAATTATATTTTACGAATTTGCCTTTCGATCTAGAACGATGGGATAAAAAATAAATTACATGCTTAAAATAATTTAGTTTTACTTCTTTATCTATAATTTTCAATAATTCATTTTTAGGTGTTCTTTAACTTCGAAGTAGCACCTAAAACTGATGTAAAACAAGTGCATAGTTTTATTCCTATGCGCAATGTTTAATGCATTTTGGAGATTATAATCCAATGCGTACTTGTTATTAAATTAGAAGTTGAAGCTGTGCTCCCATTTAAACACTATTTATTAGCTCTTATCACTCTAAGTTTTTTGATATCTGATCCTTTAATTTCCATAGAACGGGCAAGGGCATTGAAATGTTCTGCGTCAGTAGCATGCAAAACTTCAGGCTTTTCAAAATCTAAAAAATAAACAAAGTGCCCTAATTCGAATGCGGTGTTAATTCTTGAACTCGAAAAGCGTCCATCACTACCTCCTTTATGGAAATCTGTAATTAACACCTCTGTGCTCGCGAGTATGTGTTTGAACATTACATGATCAGCAATATCCCTTGGGGTATATACCGAATCAAAGCGCGTCATAATGCAATTTGTAACTTTTATGCCCTAACTTTTAGTTACTTTTGTATTTGTTACAACGTTTAAGTGGACTCTTTGAGTATCATGTTTTAATAATGCAATTTTATTGTCTAATTTTACTAAATCAAAAAGGCCAAGCTTTTCTAATAAAACTAGCTTTTCGTTGTTTGAAATACTGAGGTAGTGAGCCAAATTAACCTCTTTTAAGTTGAGGTTATAATCACTATCAGCTACGTTGCTAATGAACAACTCCCACTAAACGCTGCGCGTTTTGAAGGAGTTTCAAAAAGAAAGCCTAAGCTACCTTTTTAGGCTGGT